>NZ_JAAVXH010000012.1:0-63072 GCF_012273755.1 Dickeya sp. CFBP 2040 | reverse complement strand
TATTTTTTTATTTAAAATCAATAACATAAAAAGAAAATGGCCTATAAATCCTCTTCTGATCAGCCTAATAAATTCCAGCGGTATGATCCACGTCAAATTATGACGAATAACCCTTTGTTAGTATCTCACCGTAGATAAATTTTAAGAGAGAGTTAGTGTGAAAGCTGACAACCCCTTCACCTTGTTATTACCGTCGGCAATGGCGAAAGTCGCTGAAGATGCCGGTGTCTATAAAGCAACAAAACAACCGCTTACTGCGTTTTTTCTGGCAATCACTGCCGGTGTGTTCATCTCAACTGCATTCGTTTTTTATATTACTGCAACTACAGGTTCCTCATCCATGCCGTACGGTATGGCTAAACTGGTAGGCGGCATCTGCTTCTCTATGGGATTGATGCTGGTAGTTATCTGCGGTGCAGACCTGTTTACTTCCACCGTGTTGACTGTTATCGCCAAAGCCAGTGGTCGTATTACCTGGAAACAGTTGGGATTAAACTGGCTCAATGTATATTTCGGCAATTTAATTGGCGCTTTGTTTTTTGTTGCGCTGATCTGGTTTTCCGGTGAATACATGGTAGCGAATGGTGCCTGGGGCCTGAATGTGCTTCAGACGGCTAACCACAAACTGGAACATACGTTTGTCGAAGCGTTATGCCTTGGGATACTGGCGAACCTGATGGTCTGCCTGGCAGTCTGGATGAGCTACTCTGGTCGTACTCTGACTGACAAAATGCTGGCCATGATTCTGCCTGTTGCCATGTTCGTTGCCAGCGGCTTCGAGCACAGTATCGCTAATATGTTCATGATCCCGATGGGGATTGTAGTTAAGAATTTTGCTTCAGACACATTCTGGCACACCATCAGTATGACGCCGGGCCAGTTTGAGCACTTGACCATCAGCAATTTTATTGTCGACAACCTGATTCCCGTCACGATCGGCAACATTATTGGCGGTGGATTGCTGGTAGGGTTGACCTATTGGGTCATCTATTTGCGCGGTGGAGATCAGCACTAAGCTGCTGTCGGCCGCAACGTCGGGTTATAAAAATCCAAATCAAAGGTAGGTGTAATATGACCGAACTTAATCAGAAACTCGCCCAGGCTTGGGAAGGTTTTAGCGAAGGCGAATGGCAGAATGGCGTCAACGTGCGTGACTTCATTCAGAAAAACTATGCGCCATATGAAGGTGACGAATCCTTCCTGTCTGGCGCCACCCAGGCGACCAGTTCCCTGTGGGACAAGGTGATGGAAGGCATCAAGCAGGAAAACCGCACCCATGCGCCTGTTGATTTTGATACCGATGTTGCTGCCACTATCACTTCTCACGACGCCGGCTATATCAACAAAAGCCTGGAAAAAATCGTCGGTCTGCAAACTGATGCCCCGCTGAAACGTGCAATTATCCCGTTTGGCGGCATCAAAATGGTTGAAGGTTCCTGTGAGGTCTATGGCCGCAAACTGGATCCGCAACTGAAAAAAATCTTCACCGAATACCGTAAGACTCACAACCAGGGCGTGTTCGACGTTTATACTCCGGACATCCTGCGCTGCCGTAAATCCGGCGTACTGACCGGTCTGCCAGATGCTTATGGCCGTGGTCGTATCATCGGTGACTATCGCCGTGTTGCCCTGTACGGTATCGACTACCTGATGGCGGATAAATTTGCTCAGTTCACTTCTCTGCAGTCCAAACTGGAAAATGGTGAAGATCTGGAAGCAACTATCCGTCTGCGCGAAGAGATTGCTGAACAGCACCGCGCACTGGGTCAGATCAAAGCAATGGCCGCCAAATACGGTTGCGACATCTCCGCTCCGGCAACGACTGCTCAGGAAGCCGTACAGTGGACCTACTTCGGTTACCTGGCTGCAGTTAAATCTCAGAACGGCGCTGCTATGTCCTTCGGTCGCGTGTCCACCTTCCTGGACATCTACATTGAGCGCGATCTGAAAGCAGGTAAAATCACCGAACAAGACGCTCAGGAGCTGATCGACCACCTGGTGATGAAACTGCGTATGGTTCGTTTCCTGCGTACTCCGGAATATGATGAGCTGTTCTCCGGCGACCCGATCTGGGCAACCGAATCTCTGGCTGGTATGGGTCTGGACGGTCGTACGCTGGTTACCAAAAACAGCTTCCGCTTCCTGAACACCCTGTACACCATGGGGCCGTCTCCGGAACCGAACATGACCATCCTGTGGTCTGAAAAACTGCCGCTGAACTTCAAGAAATTCGCCGCTAAAGTGTCTATCGATACCTCTTCTCTGCAGTACGAGAACGATGACCTGATGCGTCCGGACTTCAACAACGACGATTACGCTATCGCCTGTTGTGTAAGCCCGATGGTTGTCGGTAAACAAATGCAGTTCTTCGGCGCGCGCGCCAACCTGGCGAAAACCATGCTGTATGCTATCAACGGCGGCGTGGACGAAAAACTGAAAATGCAGGTCGGCCCGAAATCTGAACCGATCAAAGGTGATGTGCTGAACTTTGACGAAGTGATGGAACGTATGGATCACTTCATGGATTGGCTGGCTAAACAGTACGTCACCGCGCTGAACATCATCCACTACATGCACGACAAATACAGCTATGAAGCATCGCTGATGGCGCTGCATGACCGCGATGTGTTCCGTACCATGGCGTGTGGTATCGCTGGCTTGTCTGTAGCGGCTGACTCCCTGTCTGCCATCAAATATGCCAAAGTGAAACCGATTCGTGACGAAAACGGTCTGGCTGTTGACTTTGACATCGAGGGTGAATACCCGCAGTTCGGTAACAACGACCCGCGCGTTGATGACCTGGCCTGTGATCTGGTTGAACGTTTCATGAAGAAAATTCAGAAACTGAATACCTACCGTGGTGCGACCCCGACTCAGTCTGTACTGACCATTACCTCCAACGTGGTATACGGTAAGAAAACCGGTAACACCCCGGATGGTCGTCGCGCTGGTGCACCGTTCGGACCGGGTGCCAACCCGATGCACGGTCGTGACCAGAAAGGTGCGGTTGCCTCTCTGACTTCTGTAGCAAAACTACCGTTCGCCTACGCGAAAGACGGTATTTCTTATACCTTCTCTATCGTACCGAACGCGCTGGGTAAAGATGACGACGTGCGTAAAACCAACCTGGCAGGTCTGATGGACGGTTACTTCCACCACGAAGCCAGCATCGAAGGCGGTCAGCACCTGAACGTCAACGTGATGAACCGTGAAATGCTGCTCGACGCGATGGAAAATCCGGAAAAATATCCGCAGCTGACCATCCGCGTATCTGGCTATGCCGTTCGCTTTAACTCGCTGACTAAAGAACAGCAGCAAGACGTTATTACCCGTACTTTCACTCAGTCCATGTAATTACATGTCTGTCTGAAAAGGCGTAAACTAAAGGCTCCACATTGGTGGGGCCTTTTTATAAAGAGTATTCCGCCCTTCTCCTTTGTGGGCAACCGCAAGCGGCGTTAAAATTTCTCCCGGAAATTTTTCACCACCCTCACCGGAATAATCAGAACCTGTTTTGTCAGCTGGCTATCGAATCCTGGCTGGCTGACAAAACAGATTCGACGCAGAGCAAAGATGTTGTGGCTGCCCGTGCTACAGTGTTGTTACTGCGCTCATTGCAGGCCGCTATTTCTCGGCCCAACCTGGAGAAACCTTGCATGTCAGTTATTGGTCGCATTCACTCTTTTGAATCCTGTGGCACTGTCGATGGCCCCGGTATTCGCTTCATCACGTTTTTTCAAGGTTGCCTGATGCGTTGCCTCTACTGCCACAATCGTGACACCTGGGATACTCATGGCGGCAAGGAGATTACGGTTGAAGAGTTGATGAAGGAAGTGGTGACCTATCGCCATTTTATGAATGCGTCCGGCGGCGGCGTGACGGCATCTGGCGGCGAAGCTATTCTGCAGGCTGAATTCGTGCGTGACTGGTTCCGCGCCTGCCACGAACAAGGCATCAATACCTGTCTTGATACCAACGGTTTCGTTCGCCGCTACGACCCGGTCATCGACGAACTGTTGGATGCCACTGACCTGGTTATGTTGGACCTCAAACAACTTAATGATGACGTGCACCAGAATCTGGTAGGCGTATCCAACCACCGCACGCTGGACTTTGCGCGTTATCTTGCCAAACGCAATCAACGCACCTGGATTCGTTATGTCGTTGTTCCCGACTGGAGCGATGACTATGCTTCCGCACATTTGTTGGGTGAATTTACCAAAGAGATGAGCAATATCGAGAAAATCGAGCTATTACCCTATCACGAGTTAGGTAAACACAAATGGACGGCTATGGGCGAGGAGTACAAGCTGGACGGTATCAAACCGCCTAAAGCAGATACAATGGACCGCATCAAGTCCATTCTGACCAGTTACGGGCACAAGGTGGTGTATTAGCTTCAATTTCCCGGCAAATCATGGTTCCGGGTAAATACCTTATCGCCCGGCCAGCCAACGTTAACGTCAATTGCTGATCACTGTCAGGCTGGCGTTAACCATTTTCACATAGCCTATTCGCTATTTATCAGTCAGATGCAACTGGGCCGGAAATAGCTTAAACCGCCAGCGGTCGAGGGTGATGGTCCGTTTTTTTCAACAGGATGACCAGATACCCCAGCGAAACAGCGGCGATCAGTATAAACAATAATTGGTCAGAATAAGTCTGCATCAGGATTGCCGCCAAACTCGGCCCACACAGGCTGCCAATGGTATAGCTAAGCAATAATGTTTGATTCATAGCGACTAACTCGCCAGGGGCCACCTTTTCACACGCCCATGACATCGCTACCGGATAGAGTGTAAACCCGGCTGCACCGAGCACAAACAGCGACAGTGCCATACCATATCGCCCCGGAACCAACATCGCCAATGAGCCGAGAATAACGGCGAATACCAGCACCCGCAGCACCAGTAATCGGCCATATCGATCCGCCATTCGTCCGACCGGCCATTGCCCGATAATACCGGCGCTGATTAATAGCGCCATCCAGTAACCTACATTGGCATCGCTCATGCCTTGATGCGCCAGATACAACGGCATTAACCCATATAGGGAGCCTAGAATGACCCCGGAAATCACACATCCCTGGATGCCTGGCCGGGCGGTGCGATAACGCAACATGCGCCAGACATTGACGCATTGGGTCACACGCTGTGGTGACGGGATGCGGGCAAACAGTAATGGCAGTATCGCCAGCAATGTCAATGCCACCAACCAGGGCAAAATACTGAATAATGCGGTAGGTACCATGCCTAACAGCAGTTGCCCGACTACGCTACCCAAATAGTAAGCCATCATGTAAGCGGCCAGAAGTTGCCCTCGGTTGAGCGCATTTCCACTGCATAGTAGTGCGCTTTCTACGACTACCCAGATCAACGCACAAGCAATCCCGGCGACAAAACGCCACAGAATCCAACTGCCGACATCCGGTGATAACGCCAGTGCGGCAGTCGCTAACCCAAACATCAGTGCCGCCAAATAATAGCTGCGATTAAAGCCATAGATCCGGATTAACCCGCCAGCAACCACCGTTCCTAGTAAATTCCCACTGAAGTAAGCTGACCCTACCACGCCAACCTGCCAGACCGGCAATTGACGATCATTAAGCCATAACGGCACCAGTGTATTCAGCACAGCCAGACAAACAGTGAGTAACAACAACCCGAAGAGCAGCAATAAAACCGGGCGCGTATAGGTTGACATGGAGAGACAAGCCAGAAAGAGAGGATACTTTGCGCGCATCATGCCACTGGCAATGACAAAGTCAATTGCCTTATCACCGCTTAGCGCACATTTTGCTCGCCCGTCAGTATTCCAGCAGCCTAACATGGTATCGATAAACTCAAACCAACCACCGTGATGCCAGGCCATTATCTACTCAACAAAGAGGGGGCTGCGCCCTGGTCACCACGAAATGTGAATTTTACTCGTCAGTACCTGAAAACCTTTAAGCAAAATATCCCGTCATCAGCCAAGGGCGTAGCGCTGATTAATGCAATGAGGCAGCTTACCCGAATCTCGGTGAAGCGGCTTCGCCAGAGCTGAGTGCTACAGTCATCAAAGGCGAAATGCAATGGCATAATATCAGCCTGACAATATCAAGCCTGCTGGTGCGCTACTGCCGCTTTTCTTTCAAGTTTGCGATCTATGATCGCAGAACAGGGGAGATAAAATGACGTCCTCCGCTGCTAACTCTCAGGAAATAGACAATAATTAAAACAGAGCGTCACACAAGTAGTAATAGCGGGCTGCCATTCCGGCACATGCTTGGGAAGGTTTGTGGCGCGATAACCCGTCTCTTTCCCTTTTCTGATGTGCCCGACACGTTGGGCAACATACGGAGCGTATGAATGAACAGGCTACACTACATTTTCGATCCTCTATGCGGTTGGTGTTACGCCGCTGCGCCGTTAATCCATGCAGCCCGTAAAATTGAAGGGTTGCCTGTCGTGCTGCACGCCGGCGGTATGATGACCGGGCCGAATCGACGCCGTATTACACCGGAATGGCGGGATTATGTTCAACCTCATGATCGCCGTATTGCCCAAATGAGCGGCCAGCCTTTCGGCGATGGCTATTTCAATGGGTTGTTGTGGGATGTGACAGCAACACTGGACTCAGAGCCTCCCACTACGGCCATTCTGGCTGCTGAAGAATTAGGTGGCCGGGGGATCGATTTACTCGAACGCTTGCAACGTGCCCATTATGTTGAAGGACTGTGCATCTCTGAAATGTCGGTATTGATGAAAATGGCCGTGGAAATCGGCCTGCCACTGGACGATTTCGAAAATGCTTGTACACACTGGCGTGGTTTGCCAACCCGCAAACATATTGAGGAGAGTCGTCAATGGCTTACTCAATCAGGCGGCGCGGGTTTCCCAACAATAGTTTTTGCAGTAGACGATATCTTTACCACCTTGAATATTGCCCCATGGCTGGGTCGCGCAAATGACTGGCATGACTATCTGGTAAGACTGGTAAAAGAAAATCAGTAGACTCACGTCAACCCGCTTTTTTATGACTGAATGCTATTAGAAACAGCGGGTTGTCTGATTTTTCTTTTTTCGCCATCTATGCTACAACTCAACACCTGATCCACCAGAAAGCAGAGCGCGCCCCCATGATTCGAGTTCATCATCTTAATACTTCTCGTTCGCAGCGGGTTCTATGGATACTGGAAGAACTGGATGTCCCGTATGAAGTGATCAATTATCAGCGCAATAAAGCCACTATGCGTGCACCGAATGCATTGCGTGACATCCACCCTCTGGGAAAAGCGCCGGTGATTGAACATGATGGTCGAGTACTGGCAGAAACCGGCGTGATTCTGGAATATCTGGTAGCGACATTCGGCCCACATCTGGCACCAACAAGCGACAGTCCGGATTTTTGGCGCTATCGCTATTGGATGCATTATGCTGAAGGTTCACTGATGTCGGCAATGTTGCTAAAGCTGGTGGCTTATAAGATGGGACCATTTGGTTGGCCGATTCGCAATATGGTCAATACCCAGCTCAATCTGCATTATGACTTTCTGGAACAGGAAGCCGGAAAATCTCACTGGTTGGCTGGCGATGCATTCTCAGCAGCGGACATCATGATGGGATTCCCTCTGGACATTGCTGCCCAACGCGGCTGGCTTTCGCCTTCATACCCTAATCTCTGGCGCTTGCTGGAAGCAATGCGAGCCAGGCCCGCCTGGCAACGCGCCGCTCGATACGGTTAATCCATGGAACGGTTGTGGCAGCCGTTACTGCTACAGCGAGTCAGCAACCGGTATGCCGCAACGAGATAAGCCGTAAGCCCCATCGCTTTGATAGCCATACCACAAACTTCTCCCCTCCCCGGCTCCCTAAGATAACGCCGGGGACTAATAAAACAGCGTTTTTTCCATCTGAATCAACTGAAAACGTGTTTGCCAATCCTGCAACGTGATGCGAGTTAGCCAGGCGATTCCCTGATAAAACGGGTGACAACCGTGGTACTCCAGCAAGTCCAGGTAACGCATCGCCCAAGGCAGCAGATGTTCGGTAAGCAGTTCAGGCAGACTGTCCGGTTGGTTTTCCGCACACCATGCAGCCAGCATCAGCATCAGGCCGATATGATCCTCCGGCTCATGGCGATCACAGCGCGGTTCGATTCCCAATCTCCTCAGCCAGCGGCGCAGAGCCAGTGTCGAGTCACCAAAGAGCACATTTTGCCGATCAAGATACACCGACCCCCAAGGCGGTGCGGGAATACCTTCAGCACGATTAAACAAGCGACGCCAGGCCGCCGATAACAGCTCATCGTAGTCAGGTTGTAGGCCGATCCTAATTTGCCGGGCGGCCATAGCGATATCGGACTGCTTCCCACAAGGCCACGTTTTCTGCCATGCTGGATGTCTCAGACGCTCTATCCATACTACATTGTGCTCATCATCGGGTGCATAATAGAGTAAAGCGCCCAACAACCGTCCGGTCAGGCTGACGATATGTCGTGACATAAATCACCTCGTTGGCTCTCTATTTAGTAGTTCACTCCTTGTTTTCATCTTGTCATCACCAGCCTTTTCCTATCCTGAAGCAGCCTTGGTCAGTGCGACGCAAAAAACTTAGAACCCCGCACGTTATCACTCTATAAGAGGATGCCTGAATCCTGTTATCAACGCCGACATCAGACCGGGAATCAGACAATTCTGCGCACCATACGCTATACCGGACACGTATTTCAGTAATAAAAAAAGCGCCTCAAAAGGCGCTTTGATAACAGCATCATTACTACTGCAACATTGTGCTTAGCCGATAAATTGCAGGCTATTCATATACGGGCGTAATACATCCGGCACTTCAATCCGACCATCGGCTTGCTGGTAGTTTTCCAGTACCGCTACCAGTGCACGTCCAACCGCCAGACCAGAACCATTCAGAGTATGCACCAGGCGGGTTTTCTTATCCCTTTTGCTGCGACAGCGAGCCTGCATACGACGAGCCTGGAAATCCCACATATTGGAACAGGATGAGATTTCACGGTAGGTATTCTGCGCAGGCAACCAGACTTCCAGATCGTAAGTTTTGCAGGAGCCAAAGCCCATATCGCCGCTGCACAACAGCACTTTGCGATACGGCAGTTTTAGCAACTGCAGTACTTTTTCTGCATGACCGGTAAGTTCTTCCAAGGCCTGCATCGACTCTTCCGGACGGACAATCTGCACCATTTCAACTTTGTCAAACTGGTGAACACGGACCAACCCTCTGGTATCGCGGCCATAAGACCCAGCTTCAGAACGGAAGCACGGCGTATGGGCGGTCAGTTTGATTGGCAGCGTATCGTCATCAAGAATCTCATCTCTTACCATGTTGGTCAGCGGGACTTCCGCGGTAGGGATCAGCGCGTAATTACTGGTTTCCGCTTCTTCACTCAACGGCTTGGTATGGAACAGATCCTCACCAAATTTCGGTAGTTGCCCGGTACCGTACAATGACGTGTGATTGACCAGATAAGGCACATAGGCTTCCTGATAACCATGTTCGGTGGTGTGCAAATCCAGCATGAATTGTGCCAGCGCACGGTGCAAACGGGCTACCTGCCCTTTCATCACAGAAAAACGCGCACCGGTCAGCTTTACGCCTAGCGCCATGTTCAGGCCGCCGGTCAGCTCACCCAGGTCCACATGATCGCGCACTGCAAAATCAAACTGGCGCGGCTCGCCCCAGCGCAGCACTTCCTGATTTTCCGAATCGTCTTTACCGAGCGGCACACAGTCATCGGGCATATTGGGAATAGTCAGGGCGATGGTTTCGATATTGTTCTGCACCTGCTGCAATTCAGCCTTAGCGGCATCCAGTTTTTCACCCAATTCATTTACGTCACGGCGCAACGGTTCGATGTCTTCCCCACGCGATTTAGCCGCCCCGATCTCTTTCGATCGTGAGTTACGTTCTGCCTGCAAACTTTCTGTTTCGACCTGAAGCACTTTACGGCGTTCTTCCAGATTACGCAGCGCTTCTACATCCAGTTTAAAATTTCGGCGAGCCAGTAATTTTTCGGCAACTGCGTCTAGCTCATTACGCAGCAAATTGGGATCGAGCATGCTAGTCCTGTGCTTGTATTATTAAGGGGATATCGATAATTACAAGGTGCCGGTAACGACACCATGCAGCAGAAAATCTCGGAATAACCTTACCGCAACGTGAATGCTAGCGGTAGCGTTTTGTCGGGCTATTTTGATCCTGAGCAGCGAGCCAGGCCAGCTTTTCGCCAATCTTAGCCTCCAACCCCCGCGAAGTCGGTTGATAGTAGCAAGTTTCTGCCATTTCAGGCGGGAAATACACTTCACCGGCAGCATAGGCGTTGGCTTCATCATGCGCGTAGCGATATTCGGCCCCCACTCCCATCTCTTTCATCAAGCGGGTTGGCGCATTACGCAGATGTTCCGGTACATCATAATCCGGTTTCTCGCGGGCATCGCGCATCGCTGATTTAAACGCGGTATACACCGCGTTACTTTTCGGCGCACACGCCAAATATACTATTGCCTGAGCAATGGCTCGTTCACCCTCGGCAGGGCCAACGCGAGTAAAACAATCCCAGGCGGCTATCGCTACCTGCATCGCCCGCGGATCGGCATTGCCCACATCTTCAGAGGCGATAGCCAATAACCGCCGTGCAACGTATAAGGGGTCCCCACCAGCAGTAATAATACGGGCATACCAGTACAAAGCGGCATCCGGCGCAGAACCACGCACCGATTTATGCAACGCAGAAATCAGGTCGTAATAACGATCACCTTTGTTGTCAAAACGGGCGCTGCGTTCGCCAGATACTTCCTTGAGCAATGCTGATGTCAATATGCGCTGGCCGCTGACATCCATTTCTGCCATATCAGCCATCATTTCCAGCAGATTCAGCGAACGACGGGCATCGCCGTTTACCAGTTCAGCCAGCAAACGTCGAGTCTCATCCGGCAGAACAATCTGTTGCCCACCCAGCCCACGCTCTTTATCCTGCAGCGCCTGTTCCAGCACCTGTTCGATATCTTCCGCACTCAGCGCCTTAAGCAGATAGACGCGAGCGCGAGACAGCAGTGCCGAATTCAATTCAAACGACGGGTTCTCAGTCGTAGCGCCAATAAACGTGATGGTGCCGTTTTCAATATGTGGTAGAAAGGCATCCTGTTGGCTTTTATTGAAACGATGCACTTCATCCACAAACAGAATGGTACGACGACCCGCATCACGGTTCTGGCGTGCGCGCTCAATCGCCTCACGAATTTCCTTGATGCCGGAAGTCACCGCAGAGAGGCGCTCCACATCGGCGTGCCCATAGTGCCCTATCAACTCGGCCAGTGTCGTCTTCCCCGTTCCGGGCGGTCCCCACAGAATCATAGAGTGAAGCTGCCCGGCTTCAATGGCGCGCGGCAACGGCTTGCCGGGTCCCAGCAGGTGCTGTTGGCCAATATATTGCGCCAGCTTGACTGGCCGCATCCGCGCAGCCAGAGGCTGAAACTGGTTACTGGAAAAATCGAGTGACAGGTTACTCACACACGCCTCACTGACGCTGATCGTCCACCGCTACGCCTTTCGGCGGCGTAAACCGGAACTTTGCAGCATCCACCTCGCCATTTTGCTGATTCTTCAGCGTATAAACACTGCGCTGCCCATCCTGTTCAGTGGCGGTAAACCCATGGATAGTGCCATCACTGGTCACGTTGATGGAAAATTGTTTCAGATTGCCATTAGCCGCACGGGGAATCAGGTCAAAATCATTCCCTTTCTGAGTCACGTTATATTTGCCCCAGTCTTTTGGATCGTTGCGGGTTATCAGAATAAACGGCGTATTACCGGTCGCATCCTTTACCCAGGTTGCCGTCACCTGTTCAACGAACGGATTGTAAAACCAGAGCGTTTTACCATCAGACACCAGCGTGCTTTCATCTGGTGCCGTGGTTTTCCAGTTGAACAGATTCGGACGTTTTACCCACAACTCCCCAGCGCCTTCCTGCACGGCTGCACCGTCATTGGTGGTGACTTTCTGCGTGAAGCTGGCATGGAAACTGTTAACTTTACTCAATCGACTCTGTAAATCACTGGCAGCATCGGCATAGACAGCGCCAGAAACCAGACTGGTCAGTAAACAAGCCGTTATCAACCCTATTTTTATCATATAAAAATCCTTTGCATGTTCTTACCGCTATTGCGGCCCCAACAAGGGCCGCTTTCAGTTGGACGCTACTGTAGCCCAGCCGGACGCGGCATGACAGGCGAATTATCTGTTATCCAATACTTTTACGCTTCTTTGCAGGGACATACGCCATACCGATCATTACTCCATCGGCGGTGGCGCCAGCACCTCACGGTTACCATTATGACCAGGACTGCTGACGATACCTTGCATCTCCATCTGCTCAACAATGCGGGCTGCACGGTTATAGCCAATGCGGAACTGACGCTGCACCCCGGAAATCGAGGCACGGCGTTTTTCCACCACGAACGCTACCGCCTGATCAAACAGTGGGTCCAATTCTTCGTCTGCGTCAAAACCAAAGCTACCGCTTTCGCTGTCGTCATCGCCGCTGATAATACTGTCGATATACTCAGGGCGACCGCGAGCCTTCCAGTCCTGCACAACGGCATGAACTTCCTGGTCACGCACGAATGCGCCATGCACGCGAATCGGGATTGATGAGTTCGGTGCCATATACAGCATATCGCCCATGCCAAGCAGTGATTCCGCACCGCCCTGATCGAGAATAGTACGCGAGTCAATCTTACTCGATACGGTAAACGCAATACGGGTAGGGATATTGGCCTTGATAAGGCCGGTAATCACATCTACCGACGGGCGCTGCGTCGCCAGTACCAGGTGTATCCCGGCGGCACGCGCTTTCTGGGCCAGACGTGCTATCAGCTCTTCCACTTTCTTACCCACCGCCATCATCAGATCGGCAAACTCATCCACCATCACCACGATGTATGGCAGTTTTTCCAACACTGGCGGCTGGGTGTCCATGCTGTCACCTGGCTTCCAGAACGGATCCGGTATCGGGCGGCCCATCGTTTCGGCCTGCATCACACGTTCGTTATAGCCACTGAGATTACGCACCCCCAGCGCTGACATCAGCTTGTAACGGCGCTCCATCTCTCCCACACACCAGCGTAACGCATTGGCGGCATCTTTCATGTCCGTCACGACTTCAGTCAGTAGGTGGGGGATACCTTCATATACCGACAGTTCCAGCATTTTCGGGTCGATCATGATAAAGCGCACATCGGCTGGCGTCGCCTTATACAACATGCTGATAATCATAGCGTTAACGCCGACAGACTTACCGGAACCGGTGGTACCTGCTACCAGCAAATGCGGCATTTTAGCCAGATCGGCCACAACCGGCTGGCCGGAAATATCCTTACCCAGCACTACTGCCAGCGGCGATGCGTTGTCACGGAATCGATCACAATCCAGCACTTCTCGCAGGAAAACCGTCTGACGATGGCGGTTTGGCAGTTCAAGGCCGACATAGGGCTTACCGGGGATAACCTCGACAATACGCACCGCCACCACCGACAGCGAACGAGCCAGGTCACGGGCCAGATTAGAGATGCGCGCTGCCTTTACGCCCGGTGCCAAATCCAGTTCAAACCGGGTGATCACTGGTCCCGGATGATAATCCACCACTGTGGCTTTGACGCGGTAATCCGCCAGTCGGGTTTCGATCAATCGCGCCATTTCGTCCAACGCATCACGGTCTATTGGCGCATCGTTCATCGAAGGCGGCGTCAGCAAATCCAGCGATGGCAATGGCGTCGTCGGTTTCTGTAACGGTTGATCATTACGCATCAGGAACGGATGAATCAGACTGTCCATAATCGACGGTGATGATGCTGTTTCCACCTCTTCAGGCTCATGCTGCACTGTAACCTGTGGCACATGCACCGGCGCTGCCGGTTGTGCAGGCGACTCATCCGGGAAGATATCTTGCGCAGGAAGGGTAAATAACGGTTCTGACGGGCCATCATCCACCAGATCAGCGAAAGGTGAAATAGCAAAGGGGCTATCTGGTGGCAACGACGCTGAGGTTTTCGGCGCGGCGTCAGGCAGTCGGGTTTCTACCGCTACAGGCGTTAACACAGGTGACTCAATGGCAAACTGCGGCTGTGCATCCTGTTTTCTACCCTGCTCATTTCTGCCCTGCTCATGCTCCTCTCCATAACGAGAGCGCTGCATGGCGGCGAAATCACGCGCCAGTTGCGCCTGCAACAATGCATCTTCATCCTCGCCATCGTCGGGATAAGCCTCGCCATAGCGTTCACGTTGCTGATCAGCAAAAGCCTGCCGCAGCGCTGCTTCCTGCGCCAGTGCATCCTGATCCTCACCGGAAACATTAAGCGGCATATCACCTGCAACCGACAAAGGCGATTCAATGGCAGATAGCGTTGAATGATCTGATGTTATTGAATCCTGTGACAGCGGGTCTACACGGGCTGCCTGTGCGCGTTGTTCTGCTTCGCGGGCCTGCTGTTCAGCCAGCCGCTGTGAAGGCAGCTTAATGCCATACGATGCCAGTTCACGGCGAGTCGGGATTCGTACCGGATTTGGCCGCGGCAATTCCGGTCCCATCCCGCGTTTCACCTGCGGATTGTTCTCTTCATCTGCGGTAAATGCCGGCATGAATGGCACGGTTTTCTTCGGTTCTGATTCAACATTCGCTTCCGATTCAACAGTTGCACCAACTGCTGCGTTCGAAACAGCGGCTGTTGGTGCAGGGCGTACAATTCGATCATTCGCCTGCAAGGTCAACGGCTGCCAGTCAGGTATCGATTTCGGCAGTGACGCCCCAGAAACCAGAGACGGTGATGCCATGGCCCCGGCAGACGCAGTCGCTGATGAATACACCGGCGATGCGGGAGGAACATCTGCACTCAGAGTGGCTTCAGGTGTCGATATTGGCGCTGGAGCATCGTATGTCCGTTCAATCGACGGCGTTGCCGCTATCGGTTCAGGCTGTGGTTTTAACACCGGTTCGACATCAGTCATCGCCAGGGCGTTTTTATTCACGGCATCTACTGCATCGACCACCGTTGCCGTTGTATCGCCAAGCGTCGATGCCGATGCAACCGCAGTTGACGACAGTGCTGTTACTGCTGGAGCGGAAAACAGCACATCATCGTCATCATCTCCTGCCGAAGACGACGCAGTGAGGCTGCCATCGCTAAGCGAATGCTCATCTTCGTAAACTCGCTCTTCTTTATGAAGAATATCGTTACGGGAAGCCTCTTTTTTCGCTTCTGCCGGGCGTTCATCGATATCGTCATCATCGTCGTAAAGATAATCATCCTTACGCCGACGACCGGAAAACAGCGTCAGGCACGCCATGACTCCCGAACCGATCTTTTCCGCTATCGTCAGCCATGACCAGCCGGTGAACAGCGTCAACCCAGCGGCCCACACGCACAGCAGAATCATGGTTGCGCCAATATTATTGAAGCGTGGAATCATCGAACTGCTGAGCAGACTACCGAGCACCCCGCCGGAAGCGAAGTAGTAAATGTCATCGACATTGAGCGCCGCTAGTCCGCAAGACGTCAAAATCAAGGCCAGTGTGCCAATCAGGCGCAGTGAGAGGGTAAAATAATCCAGTGTGGCACGTTGCCCGCGCTGGTGATGAATCACCCAGCACAGCGATACCATCACCACAGGAATGGCATATGCCAGTACGCCAAACACGAAAAACAGGGTATCCGCCAGCCAGGCACCCACCCCGCCCCCCAGATTGTGAATCGGCTCATGCCAGGCAGTCTGTGACCAACTGGGGTCCGAAGGGCTAAAACTCAGTAGTGCAACCGCCAGATAAATGGCAAAAAGCACCACCACGATTAATATCGCTTCCAGTAACCGTCTACCCGCGCTGAGTTTTTTCAGCGTGACATCTTTATCTTCTGTATATTCCTGGCTCAAGCGTCTCTCCAGGCTCCCTGTAAATGTTTCATGATAAAGCGCCGAGGACTTCCCGGCGCCATACTGTACATATTCACAGGAGTGTAGCTGAATTTATCGGGTTATGCACCCTTGCCGTCAGCGGGTCTTAATGACCAGCCGGTTGCTTTGCTTCACTTCTTCCATCACCACATAGGTGCGGGTATCGTTTACGCCCGGCAGACGCAACAGCGTTTCTCCCAGCAACTTACGGTATGCCGACATATCCGGTACACGCGTTTTGAGCAGATAGTCAAAATCCCCGGAAACCAGATGACACTCCTGAATTTCTTCAAGCTTTTGCACCGCTGCATTGAACTGTTCAAATACATCCGGCGCGCCGCGATTAAGGGTGATCTCAACGAACACCAGCAATGACGCGTCCAGATAGTGTGGGTTCAGCAGTGCGGTATAACCATTAATAAAACCCTGTCGTTCCAGACGACGAACGCGTTCCAGACAAGGCGTTGGCGAAAGCCCGACCCGCTTGGACAGTTCTACATTGGAGATGCGCCCATCTTTTTGCAATTCGTTCAGGATATTGCGATCAATACGATCAAGATCTTTTCCCGGACGTTTTTTCGTGTCTACCATTCTTATTGTCTCTCTTCATCCTTCCCTGTTTAATCGCGGTCTCTGACCAACCTGTATGTTCCAGAGCCACCCCTAAAGAAGACCCCTGTCTTTTGTAATGTGGTTATTCTCTGTTCCAACTGCGTTTTTCGAAAACGTTGCAAAAATACCGGCAATTAGCCAGCAGGCGACGCCGCCGACATAGACCCCAAACGCATAAAGCTGGAGCATTCAACTATTCACATACAAAATATTTCCTCTTCCAAGGATGTTTTCGCAAAAGCGCAGCTGATTGTCAAAGTAAAACAATTAAAATCAGAAGAAAGTGCCAGATTTAGCGTTTTGCCCCCATTCAAGCAGCGTTTTCATGCATTACCGACTGAATAACCGGGTTTTGCCATTTACTGACAACATTCCGTAACGATTGAACCAATAACCAACCACATTTCTCCACACTTTTTTTACGCCAGTAATTTCCTTACAATCGGCTGCATCGTCCGTTCGAGTGAAATGAGGAACTCATGAGCACTGTTAAACATCGTAAACTATTGATTCTGGGTTCAGGCCCGGCAGGCTATACCGCCGCGGTCTACGCTGCGCGGGCAAACCTAAATCCACTGCTGATTACCGGAATGGAAAAAGGCGGTCAGTTGACAACCACCACCGAAGTGGAAAACTGGCCCGGTGACCCGGATGATTTGACTGGTCCGCTGTTGATGGAGCGTATGCACGCCCATGCCGCCAAATTCAACACCGAAATCGTCTTTGACCATATCACGCGCGTTGACCTGCAAACCCGTCCATTCCGCCTGTTCGGCGACAGCGATGAATACACCTGTGATGCGCTGATCATCGCAACCGGTGCATCCGCCCGCTATATTGGTTTGCCGACGGAAGACGCGTTTAAGGGCAAAGGCGTATCCGCCTGTGCGACCTGTGACGGTTTCTTCTATCGCAACCAGAAAGTGGCGGTAGTCGGCGGCGGTAACACCGCAGTGGAAGAAGCACTGTATCTGTCTAATATCGCCGCTGAAGTGCATCTGATTCACCGCCGCGACAGCTTCCGTGCGGAAAAAATCCTGATTGACCGACTGATGGCAAAGGTCGCCAGTGGCAATATCGTGCTTCACACCAACCGTACGTTGGATGAAGTGCTGGGCGACGAGATGGGCGTGACCGGCGTGCGTTTGCGTGAGGCGGCTGGCGAAGTAACCGAACAACTGGATGTGGCCGGTGTATTTATCGCTATCGGCCACAGCCCAAACACCGCCATTTTTGGTGACCAACTGGCACTGGAAAACGGCTATATCAAGGTGCAATCCGGTATACATGGCAACGCTACCCAGACCAGCATTCCCGGTGTATTCGCTGCCGGCGATGTGATGGACCACATTTATCGTCAGGCGATTACCTCCGCCGGCACCGGCTGTATGGCGGCACTGGACGCCGAGCGCTATCTGGATGCACTTGGCAAGTAAACGCTGAATACCGCAATCCAACCCGGTCGTGATCGCGTCCGGGTTTTTTATTGCCGGTCATCAATACAGGAATTGATCGACACACGATTCCACAATCTGCTTTTCGTTTGCACAACCCCGTCACCGAGGTAACATGACGCCATCGCAGCCATTATACGCACAATTGTGTCAATTAACGGTTATATAAGCGTTATTCTCATATAGCAACTGGAACCGACCGCCACCTGATGAAAGACACCCGACAACGAGAACTGACCCGCTGGCTGAAACAGCAAAGCCGTCTGGCACACCATTGGCTACGACTATCGCTGGTGCTGGGCCTGATAAGCGGCCTGCTGATTATGGCTCAAGCCTGGTTACTGGCTTCGCTGCTGCACGCTCTGATTATCACCCATGCGCCACGCAACCACCTGATCACGACATTCCTGCTACTGGCAGCGATATTCGTATTACGGGCTTTGATTAGCTGGGTACGGGAACGTGTCGGTTTCCGCTGTGGTCAGACGATCAGGCAACATATCCGCAAGCAGGTTCTGGACCGGTTGCAACAACTGGGACCGGCCTGGATTCAGGGAAAGCCAGCCGGCAGTTGGGCGACACTGATTCTGGAACAAGTGGACGATATGCACGATTACTACGCTCGTTATCTGCCCCAGATGTCTCTGGCGGTCATGATTCCCGTGCTGATACTGATTATCGTGTTTCCGGTGAACTGGGCCGCAGGGTTGATTTTGCTGACCACAGCCCCATTGATCCCACTGTTCATGGCCATGGTGGGTATGGGTGCGGCTGACGCCAACCGACGCAACTTTCAGGCGTTGGCCAGATTGAGCGGCAACTTTCTCGACCGACTACGCGGTCTGGACACCTTACGTCTGTTTCATCGCGGCGAAGCGGAAATCGAGCAGATCCGTCAGGCATCGGAACAATTTCGCAGCAGAACGATGGAAGTGCTGCGTATGGCCTTTCTCTCTTCCGGCGTGCTGGAATTCTTCGCATCGATCTCAATTGCGGTAGTAGCCGTCTATTTTGGTTTTTCATACCTCGGTGAGTTGCACTTCGGCAGTTACGGCACCAGCGTAACGCTGTTTGCGGGTTTTCTGGTGCTGATTTTGGCACCGGAATTCTTTCAACCCTTGCGTGACCTCGGCACGTTTTATCATGCCAAAGCGCAGGCAATCGGCGCAGCGGAAGCTCTGCACCGCTTCATGACGTCGGAAACCGAGGAAACCGGGACTGGCACGCTTCCCTTCCAAAGTGATGCGCCTGTAACGCTCATCGCCCATGACCTCACCATTTTATCATCGGAAGGCAACGTGCTGGCCGGGCCGCTTAACTTCAGGCAGGAAGCCGGACAACGCGTCGCGCTGGTCGGTCCCAGCGGTGCTGGAAAAAGTTCGCTGCTTAACCTGCTGTTAGGTTTCCTGCCTTATCGCGGTTCACTGACAGTCAATGGAGAGGAACTACGCACCCTATCGCCCACAACATGGCGACAGCATCTTAGCTGGGTGGGGCAGAACCCTCATCTGCCGGAACCCACGCTGCGGCAGAACGTGCTGCTGGGTCGCCCACAGGCCAGTGAACATACCCTGCAACAGGCGCTTGAGCGCGCTTATGTGCACGAATTTCTGCCACAGTTGCCACAGGGACTGGATACGCAATTGGGTGACGGCGCCGCCCGTCTGTCGGTTGGGCAAGCGCAGAGGATCGCCGTGGCGCGTGCGCTGCTGCATCCATGCCGATTACTGCTGCTGGACGAGCCCTCCGCCAGTCTTGATGCCCACAGCGAGCAACGAGTCATGAGCGCGCTGAATGAAGCATCACATGCTCAGACTACGCTGCTGGTTACTCATCAGTTAAGCGAAATTCGGGACTACGACGAAATTTGGGTCATGGTTGACGGCCAGTTGGTCCAACAAGGCGACTATCTTACCCTGAGTCAGGCAGACGGGCCGTTTGCCACGCTCCTGACGCAGCGCCGGGGAGAACTGTGAGATGGAAAAGATTCACGCAATGCAGGTACTTAAGCCCTTTCTGGCGTTGTATCGTCGCCATCTGTTTCGGCTCGGATTGGGCATCGTGCTGGCGATTGCTACGTTGCTGGCCAGCATCAGTCTGTTGACGCTATCGGGCTGGTTTCTGGCCGCCTCCGCCGTCGCCGGGCTGGCTGGGTTAACTACATTTAACTATATGCTGCCCGCAGCTGGCGTACGCGGTGCGGCAATCCTGCGTACCGCCAGCCGTTATTTTGAGCGGTTGGTCAGCCACGACGGCACCTTTCGCGTCCTGCTGCATCTGCGGGTGTTCACTTTCAGCCGTATCCTACCGCTGTCGCCCGGCGAGTTGATTCGCTTTCGTCAGGCGGAACTGCTCAACCGGCTGGTGGCAGATGTAGACACGCTGGATCATCTCTATCTGCGAGTCATTTCGCCGCTGGTAAGCGCACTGGTGGTCATTCTGGCGCTGGCATATGGATTGAGTTGGCTCGACGCCTCGCTGGCGTTCACACTGGCGGCCATCATGCTGACGTTGTTAATTGTACTGCCGCTGACGTTTTACCGTGCAGGACAACCCATCGGTAGCGATCTGACCGCACTGCGTGCCCATTACCGGGTGCAATTAACCACCTGGATTCAAGGTCAGGCAGAGCTGGCGGTCTTCGGTGCACTGGCACACTTTCGCCAGCAACTGGAAGTGTTAGAACAGCGCTGGTTTGAGCGGCAACGCCAACAAGCCGGGTTGAGCGCCTTATCACAAGCGATCCTGATTGCGGCCAGCGGTCTGACCGCCACGTTGCTGTTATGGCTTGCTGCTGGCGGCGTTGGCGCTAACCACCAACCGGGGGCGCTTATCGCGTTGTTCGTCTTTACTGCTCTTGCCGCTTTTGAAGCGCTGGCTCCGGTCGCTGGCGCATTTCAGCACATCGGCCACGTTGTGGCGTCGGCGGCGCGAGTCGATCAACTGCTGAAGTTGCGTCCATCCGTCACCTTTCCATCACAGGGACCAGAAGCACTGGAGCAGGTCCAGCTAACGTTAAATAACGTGAGTTTCACCTACCCAGAGCAGCGCCAACCGGTGCTGAGCGAAGTTTCGCTGACAGTTGAACCGGGAGAGCATGTCGCACTGCTTGGTCGCACCGGCTGCGGCAAGTCAACCCTGCTGCAATTACTCACCCGTGCCTGGGATTGCAACACCGGCGAGATCCGCCTTAATGGCACGTCAATCACCGCCTGGACGGAAGCAACCTTGCGCGAAGTCATGAGCGTGGTGCCGCAACGCGTACATATTTTCAGCGCAACATTACGGGAAAACCTGCGACTGGCGGCCCCCACAGCCAGCGACGAACAGTTGAAAGTGGTACTGACGCAGGTCGGGCTGGAGAAACTACTCGATGATCAAGGTCTAAACGCCTGGCTCGGCGAAGGGGGGCGTCAGTTATCCGGTGGCGAACAACGCCGTATCGGCGTGGCGCGCGCTCTGCTCCACCCTGCTCCGCTGGTGTTACTGGATGAACCGACCGAAGGGCTAGACGCCGACACCGAACACCGCATACTGCAGTTATTGCACCAGCATTGCCGCGGAAAAACCCTTATCGTGATTACCCATCGCCTGAATAGGTTGGAAAATATGGACCGACTGTGCGTGATGGACGGCGGAAAACTGGTGGAACAGGGTTCACATCACAGCCTGATGGCGTTAAAAGGGCGCTACTGGCAATTCCATCAACACCTGTAGACGAGGTGCTTATGCTACTGTGTGAGCTTTCCCCATTCTCGTTGCGGTTCCCAAAACCAGAAACCGCACTGCGAGACCCGAATGGGTTACTGGCCTATGGTGGCGATCTATCACCAGAACGTCTGCTGAACGCGTATAGGCATGGGATTTTTCCGTGGTTTTCACCCGACGAGCCGATCCTGTGGTGGAGCCCGGACCCGCGTGCGGTATTGTTCCCGGCGCAGTTTCATCTTAGCCGCAGCATGAGAAAATTCATTCGCCGCATTGATTATCGGGTTACGCTGAATCAGGCGTTTAACGCGGTGATTTCCGCTTGTGCCAGTGATCGAGAGGAAGGAACCTGGATTGGCCAAGAGATGATGCACTCTTATCATCAATTGCATTTGTCCGGCCTGGCGCATTCAGTCGAGGTCTGGCGCAACGATCAACTGGTCGGCGGGTTATACGGCATCGCACAGGGCGCACTGTTTTGTGGTGAGTCGATGTTCAGCCGGGCGGATAACGCATCCAAATATGCTCTGGCAGCGTTCCTGCAGCATTTTGTACGCCACGGCGGTCAGTTGATTGATTGCCAGGTGCTTAACGACCATACCGCCTCATTGGGTGCCTGTGATATCCCCAGACACGCGTTCCTGCAACAGCTGACCTCGTTGCAGCAAACAGCCTTACGCGATGGCTGCTGGCATCCGCAAACACTAAGCGCCCCTGTTATCGAGCTGGTTCCCAACAGGGATAAATGAATGGCGGCGACTTACGCGCCTTTACATAATGAGGGTTTTTCGGCATTATCTTGCCGGTTAAAAACTAAGGTAATTACACCTAGAGGATTCGATGGCCAAAGAAGACAATATTGAAATGCAAGGCACCGTGCTGGATACGTTGCCCAACACCATGTTCCGCGTTGAGCTGGAAAACGGGCACGTGGTTACCGCTCATATCTCCGGTAAAATGCGTAAAAACTATATCCGCATCCTGACGGGTGACAAAGTGACTGTGGAACTGACCCCGTACGACCTGAGCAAAGGCCGCATTGTCTTCCGTAGCCGTTAACAGCCGCGTTATCGCCTGAAGCGACACGCAGGGATGTTTATCCTTTGCCCTTGCCTTTGCTGCAGGGGCGTTTGTATTTTAAGGCTGTGAGTGAATGGCTTTACATGCCCTTAATTCAAAAAAACGTCACTGCTTCATTACTCGGCATGAAGGCATAAAAAAGGGCATCTGACGATGCCCTTCGCTTTAATCTGACAAGTAATATCAGTGACGACGATGTCACTCAGTGAACTGCACCTTCGGCTTTAGTTTTCTGTGCGCTCAGGAAACGGTATGTCAGTTGCTGAGCTGGCTTATCCAGTTCCACTTTCACTGAGCCGCCGTCTACCAGCGAACCAAACAACAGTTCATTCGCCAACGGTTTCTTGAGGTTTTCCTGAATCACGCGCGCCATAGGGCGAGCGCCCATCGCCTTGTCGTAACCTTTTTCCGCCAGCCAGTTACGCGCTTCCTCGCTGACTTCCAGCGATACGCCTTTAGCATCCAGTTGCGCTTGCAGTTCGACAATAAACTTGTCCACGACCTGCTGAATCACTTCTGCCGACAAATGATTGAACCAGATGATGCCATCCAGACGGTTACGGAATTCCGGCGTAAAGACCTTTTTGATCTCTTCCATCGCATCGCTGCTGTTGTCCTGCTGGATGAGACCAATCGACTTCCGCTGGGTTTCCCGCACCCCGGCGTTGGTGGTCATCACCACAATCACATTGCGGAAGTCCGCTTTGCGACCGTTGTTATCGGTTAACGTACCGTTGTCCATCACCTGCAACAGCAGGTTGAACACATCTGGATGCGCCTTCTCGATTTCATCAAGCAACAGCACCGAATGCGGGTGTTTAATCACTGCATCGGTCAATAAGCCCCCCTGATCGTAACCCACATAGCCTGGAGGCGCACCGATAAGGCGGCTGACCGTATGGCGTTCCATATATTCAGACATATCGAAACGCAACAACTCAATATCCAGCGCTTTCGCCAGTTGCACCGTGACTTCTGTTTTACCTACGCCGGTAGGCCCGGCAAACAGGAATGACCCGACCGGTTTACGCTCATGACCCAGCCCTGCACGACTCATCTTGATGGCTTCGGTCAGCGCTTCGATAGCTTTATCCTGCCCGAACACCAGCATTTTCAGACGATCCCCCAGGTTACGCAGCACATCACGATCACTGGCGGAAACCGTTTTCTCCGGAATACGGGCAATACGGGCAACCACCGATTCAATATCCGCCACATTGACGGTTTTCTTGCGTTTGCTGATCGGCAACAGGCGACAACGCGCACCCGCTTCATCGATAACATCGATGGCCTTATCCGGCAAATGACGATCGTTGATATATTTCACCGCCAGTTCTACTGCGGCGCGAATCGCTTTAGCGGTATACCGCACATCATGGTGCGCTTCGTATTTCGTCTTCAGACCGTTAATGATCTGCACCGTCTCTTCCACGCTCGGTTCAGTGATGTCGATTTTCTGGAAGCGACGCGCCAGTGCACGATCTTTTTCGAAGATATTGCTGAATTCCTGATAAGTGGTGGACCCCACGACACGAATTTTGCCGCTGGACAGCAGCGGTTTGATCAGGTTGGCTGCATCCACCTGACCGCCAGAAGCCGCGCCAGCACCAATAATCGTGTGGATCTCGTCAATAAACAGGATACTGCTCTGATCTTGCTCCAGTTGTTTAAGCAGCGCTTTAAAGCGTTTTTCGAAATCGCCACGGTATTTGGTGCCTGCCAGCAATGAACCAATATCCAGCGAATAGATAGTGCAGCTCGCCATCACTTCCGGCACGTCGCCTTGTACAATGCGCCAGGCCAGCCCTTCGGCAATAGCGGTTTTCCCCACGCCGGATTCGCCTACCAGCAAGGGATTGTTTTTACGGCGGCGGCACAGTACCTGAATAGTGCGCTCCAGTTCGCTGTCACGGCCAATCAGCGGGTCGATGCCTCCCACGCGAGCAAGCTGGTTGAGATTTGTGGTGAAGTTTTCCATACGCTCCTCCCCGCCAGCTTGTTCTTCATTAACCGGGTTTTCCGGGTTTGATGCCGGACCGGACTCTTCTTTGCGCGTACCATGCGAAATGAAGTTCACCACATCCAACCGGCTGACGTCGTGTTTACGCAGCAGGTAGGCGGCCTGGGATTCTTGTTCGCTAAAAATAGCCACCAGGACGTTAGCGCCGGATACTTCGCTGCGCCCCGACGATTGCACATGGAACACAGCACGCTGCAGCACACGCTGGAAGCTCAGCGTCGGCTGAGTATCCCGTTCCTCATCATTTTGCGGCAGTGTGGGCGTAGTCTGCTCGATAAAAGTTTCCAGTTCCTGACGCAGAACCGCCAAATCGACCGTACAGGCTTCCAATGCCTCTCGTGCGGCGGGGTTGCTGAGCAGCGCCAGCAACAAATGCTCCACGGTCATAAATTCATGCCGGTGCTCACGCGCTCTGGCGAAAGCCATGTTGAGACTGAGTTCCAGTTCTTGATTGAGCATAGGCACCTCCCCCAATAAATTGCCTTATTCAGGCTTTTTCCAGCGTACAGAGCAATGGATGCTCATTCTCTCTGGCATAGCGGTTCACCTGAGCTACCTTGGTTTCGGCCACTTCGGCGCTATAAACGCCACAGATGGCTTTGCCCTGATAGTGAACCGTAAGCATCAGTTGCGTTGCACGTTCAATATCATAAGAAAAGAACTTTTGCAGAACGTCAATAACAAATTCCATCGGCGTGTAATCGTCATTGTTAAGTATTACTTTATACATCGATGGCGGCTGCAAAGCTTCAGTAATATGCTCTTTGGTCAGGTCGTCGGTCTGCGGTCCGGTACTATGAGTTCCCATCTTTTACCCAAATCAGTTCTGATACTTATCCGCTGGCTGTGGTTACAGCCGCGTACCTGATTTTCATTGTATCACCGCCCGGTCAAAATCGTGCAGGTCCCGAAAACGCCTTTCCTGATATTAACGGCAATAAAACGTGCCGATAGCGTTATCTGTATCAAATTTTCACAAACCTGCGACAAAGTGTCTAATCCGAGCGCTTGACGACAAGGGTGATTTCACTAGAGTGTAGAATTGAATTGATGTCGTTTTAATCAATTTGGTTTCGCCTTAACCCAATAACCTCACCTTAGAGGACACTCTAGCGAAGGATGAAGATGCATGGAGACAGGTACTGTTAAATGGTTCAATAACGCCAAAGGCTTTGGCTTTATTTGTCCCGAGAGCGGTGGTGAAGATATTTTTGCCCACTATTCAACCATTCAGATGGACGGCTACAGGACGCTTAAAGCAGGCCAGGTGGTGCAATTTACTGTGCACCAGGGGCCAAAGGGAAATCACGCCAGTCTGATCGTGCCGGTCGCCGGCGAAACGGTCGCCTGAATGTTCACCTTGCGCTTTCCGGTCTATCTCCTTTAATTTCTGTGAACCAGGTCAAATACAAGTCTAATACCGGTCGCCACCGTGCGACCGGTATTCTTAATCAGCACGTCCACGCGCCAGCCATAATACCCTCGAAAACATACTGCGAATGAGTACCGGAATAACCGATTCGCCCAACGAGGCCGCCTCCAACGCCACCTCAATCGCCAGATCCGGCTTAGACGTTCGGTGGATAGCCTTGGTGATGACCTTCGCTGCCGACAGCGGCACCGGCTCAGGCAATTGTGCGACCCGGTGATAAACCTGACTAAAGCCATTACGGTACATGAAATGCTCCATATCCAGCGCCGGCAGCATCGTCAGATGGTCACGCTCAGACTCACCCTGCGATTGCAGCAGGCTGCGAACCGTGGCCGCATACTTTTTCCCGGCGTCATCGCCATCTACCAGCACATGCCATTCGATGCCCATGCGATAGGCGAATTTCAGCAGCGGTTTTAACCCCGCCTGTGCAAATTCGATAACTCTCACTCCTTCCGCTTCAAAATGGTGTCCGCACTGGCGAGCCAGTTCACTGAGCATCCAAACTTCGGTTTCACCTTCCACCAGCAACCAACAGCGCGCAAACAGCGACGCAGGGCGATTAAAACGAATGTGAAAAGTAATACGGCGGCTGTCTTCCTGCGTCATGCCTTGACGGCCAATACGATAAGTAGCAACTTTTGCCGACTCGCGCACCAGACGGCAAAGCTGTTCTACCGGCACCAGCGACAGCAACTCACCGGAATTGGTGGTGGTAATTTTCTGCAACGGCAGTTGCGTCAGCAGTCCCCATGCCACCGACAGCATGATCGGATGCAGCCGGGTTTCCGGGTCTTCAATCAACAGCAGTGGACGTGAGTGCGGGTCGAGCACCGCCGAGCCTTTAGCCTGCAACAAGGTGGAAAACAGCTCCAGCAGAATAATGCGGTGACTGCGGTTGTTGGAGCCGGAGATCATACGATTGATGTTATCCAGCGAGCGCCACGCCCGGCCATTGCCGGCGCGCGCATGGCGATGATGCCTTCTGTCGTTTGGATCTGCACTTTGTTCGGAAAAATAGTGCTCGACCAATTGGCGCATTGCCACCAAACCTTGCCGCAACTCCTGATTAGTCAGCCGGTTGGGATTCTGCGCCAGCTCGCGCACCAGCGTCTCAAACTGGCGTGATAACCGGTCATTATCGGCAATGTGCGGCATCAGCGTGCCGGTGCGGAAACGGCGGATAAAGCGAGCGTCGCGCAGCCGCAGCACCGGATGCAAGCGAACCACCTCGCTGGCCAGCCAATCGATATTGTCTAACGGCAGAGCCTGACCACTGGCATCCAGAAAACTGCGCCAGGTAAAAATCGCCTGGCTTTCATCCATTTCTCCCTCCAGCCGATAAAAAATGCGATGCAATCGCCCTTCGCCTTTAATCCAGACCGGTGATAACGAACGATAGCGGGGAGCCAGATGGTGACCAGGTTCAGACTCACAAAACGTAAAGATGACCTGAAGGTGGCGTTCGCGGCTGGTTTCATCACCCGGCGTAAAATGAAAATCCTGCAAATCAAAATGGTAAAGCGGTGGCGACGGCGTCAATAACAGCGAGAGCGCATCCAGCAAACTCGACTTACCCCAGGCGTTTTCGCCGATCAGCACGTTATTGTCATCCAGCGTCAGCGACAGTCGATTAATGCCACGGAATCCAACAATCTCGACTCTTTCCAGATACATCCGTGCCCCCTGCTCTGCGATTTTCTGATGAGCATGACGACAAAAGTGCAATACGGTCAACCCTTATGCCTCGGTTCTGTCTCGCGGCGCATAAAATGGCCAACAGATGCGAGTGATTGTCATCCACAGGTAAAAATTGCGCCAAATCAAATTAGGCTTAAGTTGCATATAAAAACCCTTTTTAGGTATCCGCAACCGTTCTATGCTCTTAAACAGGCATTAAAAATGCAACTTTAAAAGGAAGCCATCATGTATTGTGTGCAATGTGAACAGACCATCCGAACCCCAGCCAGCAATGGTTGCGCCTACGCGCAAGGCATGTGCGGCAAAACTGCCGAAACGTCTGACCTGCAGGATCTGCTGGTCGCCGTACTTCAGGGGTTGTCTGCCTGGGCGTTGCAGGCCCGCGCGCTGGGCATCGTCGATCACGAGATCGACAGTTTTTCACCCCGTGCCTTCTTCTCTACCCTGACCAACGTAAACTTTGATTCGCCACGTATCATCGGTTACGCCCGTGAGGCGATTCGTTTGCGGCAGGGGTTGGCAACCCGTTGCAGGTTGCTGGACGCAGGCGTCTCGGTCGATCATCCGATGGCGGAACTGCAACTGGCGGGCGACGACATCCCGACGCTACTGCAACAGGCTACCGAGTTTGCGCTGAACAAGGATAAAGCCGCTATTGGCGACGATATCCACGGGCTGCGTATGCTGTGCCTGTACGGTCTGAAAGGCGCCGCTGCCTATATGGAGCACGCGCATGTACTGGGACAGCACGATGACGTCTTGTACGCCGACTACCATGCGCTGATGGCCTGGCTCGGCACCGCACCTACCGATATCGACACGCTGCTTAGCAACGCAATGGCTATCGGCAAGATGAATTTCAACGTGATGGCGATACTGGATCAGGGGGAAACCTCTGCCTACGGTCATCCACAGCCGACCCAGGTTAACGTACGCCCGGTCGCTGGCAAGGCAATCCTGATTTCCGGTCATGATCTGAAAGACCTGCGTATGCTACTGGAGCAGACCGAAGGCACCGGTATCAATATCTATACTCACGGCGAAATGTTGCCAGCGCACGGCTACCCAGAGTTGAAGAAATTCTCTCATCTGGTCGGGAACTACGGCAGCGGCTGGCAGAACCAGCAAACCGAATTTGCTAAATTCCCCGGCCCGATTCTGATGACCTCCAACTGTATCATCGACCCGAATGTAGGCCAGTATACCGACCGAATCTGGACCCGCAGCATCGTCGGCTGGCCAGGTGCTCAACACCTCGAAGGGGATGATTTCAGCGCTGTCATCGCACAGGCACAGCAACTGCCAGGCTTTCCGTACAGTGAGATTGAACATCTGATTACCGTCGGTTTTGGCCGTCAGACATTGCTGAATGCCGCTGATACCGTGATTGACCTGGTCGCCAGCCAAAAACTTCGCCATGTCTTTTTGGTTGGCGGTTGTGACGGTAGTCGTACCGAACGCAGTTACTACACTGATTTCGCCTGCAGCGTACCGCAAGATTGCCTGATCATGACGCTGGCGTGCGGTAAATATCGCTTCAATAAGCTGGACTTCGGTACGCTGGAAGGCTTGCCGCGCTTGCTGGATGTCGGTCAGTGTAACGACGCTTACTCCGCTATCATGCTGGCGGTCAACCTGGCGGAAAAACTGGGTTGCGGCGTCAACGATCTACCGCTGAGTCTGGTGCTGTCATGGTTCGAGCAGAAAGCGATTGTCATCCTGCTGACGCTGCTGTCGCTGGGTGTGAAAAATATCTACACCGGCCCTACCGCACCTGGATTCCTGACACCGTCGCTGCTGGCGATACTGAACGAGAAGTTCGGTATGCGTGCCATCACCACCGTAGAGCAGGACCTGAAAGACATTCTCGCTGCCTGACTTTTTTGTTGACCTTAGCCTTCCGCGCTGCTGTCGCGGAAGGCTGTTATGGAGACGACTCATGACCATGCCTACCCCACAGTGCCCAAACCGTATGCAGATGCACTCCCTCCATCAGGAAACGCCGGATGTATGGACGCTTTCGCTGATCAGTCATGACTTTTACCCCTGGCAGCCCGGCCAATATGCACTGGTCAGCATCGCCAACAGTAGTGAAACGCTGCGTGCCTATACCCTCTCTTCCTCACCGGGACTCAGCCCGTTCATCACCTTCACCGTGCGACGGTTGGAAAGCGGCACAGGCTCGCGCTGGCTGACTGGGCAGGTAAAACCCGGCGACTATCTGTGGGTTTCTGATGCACAAGGCGAATTTACCTGCACCCGCGCCGTTAGTGATCGCTACCTGATGCTGGCCGCAGGCTGCGGTGTGACGCCGATTATGTCGATGACGCGCTGGCTGCTGGCCAACCGCCCGCACACCGATATTCAGGTCATCTTCAATGTTCGCTCCCCACAACACGTGATTTTTGCTGCGGAATGGCAAGCACTGCGCCAGCGTTATCCACAGCAACTGCACTTAACCCTGATGGCGGAACAGCAGGCTGAAGCCGGTTTTCTCAGCGGACGACTTACTGAATCCGTGCTATCGCAACAGGTGCCGGATATCCTCAGCCGCACGGTAATGACCTGTGGTCCACAGCCCTATATGAAACAGGTGGAAACCTTCTGTTTACAGGCCGGCGTTCCGGGTGATCGGATTTTCAAAGAGCAATTCGGTGCTCCTGATGCTGAGGTGGATGGCGATGGCGAACAACTCATCATGGCTATCCGCCATTCATTGCAACAGGTGAACGTTCCGGTCGGCATCAGTCTGCTGGCAGCGCTGGAAAGCCATCAGTTGCCGGTGAATGCCGCCTGTCGCGCCGGCGTATGTGGTAGCTGCAAAACCCGGATTCTTAGCGGCAACTATACCACCACCAGCACAATGACATTGACACCTGAAGAAATTGAAAACGGCTATGTGCTAGCGTGCAGTTGTCAGTTACAAGGCGATGTCGAACTCGCCTGATTTTCCCACACCATTTTGCCATAAGGCATACGCCATTCTCACAAGCCCCGCCGCATTTTCATTAACAAACTGTTAAGGTGGGGTTTTTCCCCCTTCCGCTTCCGGCTATATTTAGGTTATGTCACGCTTATCGCGGGGCACAGCCTATGTTGTATTGATATGTATTGCGGGTGTGAATATCGACAGGGACACCGCTGCAGTTTCAATTGCGCTGTTGTGGCAGGAGCAAAATACATGATGACCTTCAAACCCGCCCCGATTCTGATTATTGGCGCCAGTGGTTATATTGGCCGCCACCTCATTGCAAGACTGAGCCAGCAAGGTCAAACAATGATTGCCGCTTCGCGTCGTATCGACTCGCTGGCAGCGCTGAATCTTCCTGGCGTACGCTGTGAACATGTAGACCTGATGAAACCACACACGCTGCCAGAAGGATTATGGCAGACAGAAACCCTCTATTATCTGGCGCACAGTATGGGCGACGGCGCTGATTTCCTGGAACGTGAATACCAGTCGGCGCAAAACCTGCGTCAGGTGCTGCGCACCAGCCGGGTCCAACAAATTATCTATCTGGGTTCAGCGCAGACCGAACGCCGTCCATCCACCCACATGCAGGCACGCAAGCTGACCGGTGATATTCTGCGCAGCAGCGGCATTCCCGTCACCGAGCTGCGTGCAGGGATTATCGTCGGCCCAGGTTCTGCCGCGTTCGAAATTATGCGTGATATGGTGAACAATTTGCCGGTGCTGACGCCGCCACGCTGGGTACGTTCAAAATCCGCGCCTATCGCGCTGGAAAATCTGCTCACCTACCTGACGGAACTGAGGCACTATCCAGCCGGGCAGCATCGTATTTTTGACGCAGCCGGGCCGGAATACCTCAGTTACCAGACCTTGTTCGAGCGTTTTATCCGCATTACCGGCAAACGTCGCTTGCTGCTCCCAATCCCGGTGCCGACCGGATTAGTCTCAGCCTGGTTTCTCAATCTGGTAACCTCAGTGTCCAGTTCTACCGCCAAAGCGCTGGTGCAAGGGCTACGTCACGATCTGCCAATGGACGACAGCGAACTACGCCGCCTGATCCCGCAGCGGCTGCTGGGGTTTGATGAGGCGGTGCAAGCCACACTAGATGACGAAAAAGCGGCAGCACAGCACCCCGACTGGGGATATGACCCTGATGTACAGGCGCGCTGGCGCGCTGACTATGCTTTCTATCCTAAACAAGCGGGTTACAGCCATAAAACCAGAGCCAGCAGTCAGGCATTGTGGCAAGTCGTTCAGCAAATCGGTGGGCAGGACGGCTATTTTTACGCCAACCCCTTGTGGGCAATCCGGGCCAAAATAGATGACTGGTGCGGCAATCAGGTTATTTACCGTCGGCCAGAGCGAACCGAGTTGCTTGAAGGCGACCTCGTCAACGGCTGGAAGGTCATCCGGGTCAAGCCATGTCAGCAGTTGGTATTGTTATTTGGTATGAAAGCTCCGGGGTTAGGGCGGCTAGCTTTTTCTATTGCTGATCGCGGCACCTATCGGGTACTGGATGTCCGTGCCTGGTGGCATCCTGCCGGCTGTAACGGGCTGGGTTACTGGTTCCTGATGATGCCTGCGCATCTGTTCGTGTTTCGAGGTATGGCACGCCGCATCGCGGTATTAGCACAGGAAGCGGAACGACTGGATATTGATAGCCTTACTCATGGCGACTAAGAAACCATCCCAACAGGCTCATTCGCTTGCCATGTGGACCACGGGCCGTACCGGATGCCTCAGGCACCCGTGTACGCCCCGGTTTATCCACAGTACCACTTGCCGGAACCGGTTCTACGTCATGTTGATTGATGCTACAACGTGGTGTCTGTCTTAACCAAAGGTGGAATGATTGTTATCCATTACCGGCGTTTCCTTGCATGATGCCATCGCGCCATATTTTTCCAACAACGCATCGACAATGGCTTCGGTTTCCGCATCCGCTTCACCATCATAGCGCTGTTGCCGGAAGTGCATCTGAAATGCCGCCACTACACGTTGCTGCTGGATATCGCTCATACCCGGAGTGACCTCATAGCCATAACACGCCAGTTTTTCCAGCAACGCGTTTTTGTCTACCGGATCATATTCCTGTCTGTTTGCCAGGTAGAAGCGAACCCGCTGTGCATCCGGCCAGGCACCAATCCCCTCCTGCGCCAGTTGCTGCCAGGGAAACAACGGTCCTGGGTCGAGTTTGCGCTGGGGAGCGATATCGCTATGCCCCACCACATACTGTGGTGCAATATGATGACGGGCGATGATGTCACGAGCAAGGTGGGTTACCAACGAAATCTGTTGTGGTGTATAGGGTTGCCACACACCGGTGCCGGACGCGGTTTGTTGTAAGCCAAGATTTTCCTGTTCAATACCAATGGATGTGCCGTTCAACTGGGTATAACCGCGCCAGTAACTGGTGCCTGCATGCCAGGCGGATTGCGATTCGGGCACCAACCGCCACGCTACGGGTTTGCGACTGACCTGCGGTGGATGAGCCGGCACCAGATAATGTGCACTCACCTGTCCAGTAGTAAGTATTTTCAGTGAAGCGCCAAAGTCTTCCGCTGTATAGTGAAACACCAGGAAGCGAACCCGATCACTCCGGCTAATAGCCGTAGACGACACATCCAGTTGGTAATCTCCCTCATCAATATAGCGCTCACGAGTATGACAGCCCGCCAGCAGCATCAATAAAATTAGCGTCACGCTCCGCCATGACAATCCGATAATCAAGCGATTCATGATAAGCGAACCATAACTGGGGAATCGCCGACTGACACCATCAACATGCTGCGGTCTTTGCCAACTGTTTCATAGTCAATATCAATGCCGACAATTGTATCCATCCCCACCAGTTCCTTATCCTGCTGTTGCATTTCCCGAAAAGCTATCTGTCGGGCATAGCGTCGCTCCTTTTCATAGGCTCCGAAACGACCACCGACAATATTGCTGATACCAGCAAAAAAATCCTGGAAGATATTAACATCAGGAATCGTTTTGCCTGTTATCACGCCGCAGTAAGTTTCAATGACGTGACCTTCCAACATCGATGTAGTGGATAATTGCGATATAGTGGGTAATTGCATCATGTCTCCTCGCATTCAGATGAGCGGTTCAAACCTACCGCACTTCCCTGCGATTTGCTTACGCTTTGATAGCAATTACCACCATTAACAGATTTTTCTGCAACACAATCATCACCAATCGCATATTTTTGCAACGCATCTGGCTATAACCGGGGAAAGTTATAGCTGAAGATTGTTTGCCACTGTGCGGCTATCACCTTGACAAATCTAGCCATCATCGCGGCAAAGCGAGATTTTGTGCTAAAATATCAACAGTAACTCGTGTATTTGCAAATTTTAACCCATGGTGATTGCATAACTATTCTGCCGAGGCTACCATTTGCGGCATCAATGTCTATTCAATTCTTGCGCATGAGTATTCAACTAAACAGCATTAACTGTTTCTATGGCGCACAGCAGGCGCTGTTCGATGTCACCCTCGATTGTCCCGCTGGCGAAACGCTGGTGTTGCTCGGCCCCAGCGGCGCTGGCAAAAGTTCGTTATTACGGGTACTGAACCTGCTGGAAACGCCCCGATCCGGTACGTTGAGCATCGGCGGCAATACTTTCGATTTTAGCCAGATGCCCGTCGAAAGCGCCATTCGTGACCTGCGCCGCAATGTCGGCATGGTGTTCCAGCAGTATAATTTATGGCCACATCTCACCGTGCAGCAAAATCTGGTCGAAGCACCCTGCCGCGTATTGGGACTTAACCGTCAGGATGCACATGCTCGCGCAGAAAAATTGCTGAATCGTTTGCGGCTTAGCGACTTTGCCGACCGCTACCCGTTGCACCTCTCCGGCGGTCAGCAGCAACGAGTTGCCATCGCCCGTGCGCTAATGATGGAACCGCAGGTCTTATTATTCGACGAACCGACCGCCGCCCTCGACCCGGAAATCACCGCTCAGGTGGTTAGCATTATTAAGGAATTGAGCGAAACCGGTATCACTCAGGTCATCGTCACCCATGAAGTGGATTTCGCACGCAAAACCGCCAGCCGCGTGGTGTACATGGAAAATGGCCTCATTGTGGAACAAGGCGACGCCTCACACTTTTCCCAACCACAGACACCAGCATTTGCTGGCTATTTATCTCACTGATAGATAAGGATAATAACATGAAAAAATTGTTTGTTGCCGCTCTGCTCGGCGGGTTAAGCTTTTCTTCTGGCGCAGCCGAAACCATTCGCTTTGCCACCGAGGCGTCCTACCCTCCGTTTGAATCGGTAGACGCCAGTAACCAGATCGTCGGCTTCGACATTGATCTCGCTAATGCGTTGTGCAAACACATTCAGGCCACCTGCACCTTCAGCAACCAGGCATTTGATAGTCTGATTCCCGGCCTGAAATTCCGTCGCTACGATGCGGTAATCGCCGGTATGGACATCACCCCGGAACGCCAGCAGCAAGTCTCTTTTACCCAGCCGTACTATGAAAACTCAGCGCTGTTCATTGCTCAGAAAGGCAAACTGGCGGATATCGCCGCGCTGAAAGGCAAGCGTGTCGGGGTACAGAATGGCACCACGCACCAGAAATTCCTGCTGGATAAGCACAAAGACATCACCGTCGTGCCGTATGACAGTTACCAGAACGCGGTGCTGGACCTGAAGAATGGTCGTCTGGACGCCGTCTTCGGCGACACTGCCGTCGTGAACGAGTGGCTGAAAGAGAACGCAAATCTGGCTTCTGTTGGCGATAAAGTTACCGATAAAGACTATTTCGGCATCGGCTTGGGTATTGCGGTTCGCCAGAACAATGATGAGCTGGTGAAAAAATTCAACGATGCGCTGAACAACATCAAGCAGGATGGCACCTACCAGACCATCTACAAGAAATGGTTCCAGCAGTAATCCGATAGAAAATCAATGACTGAATTTCAACCTCTTGCAAGCGCCGCCGGGATGACCGTCGGCCTTGCCGTTTGTGCTCTGCTACTAGGCCTGCTGCTGGCAATGTTGTTTGCCCTGTGGGAAACCGCGCGCTGGAAAGCGCTCAGCGCTTGTGGCACCGCGATAGTTACCCTGCTGCGCGGCTTGCCGGAAATTCTGGTGGTGCTATTTATCTATTTTGGCTCGTCCCAGTTGTTGCTGGTGCTGTCCGACGGTTTCACACTCAATCTCGGTCTGGTGCAGATGCCTGTCAAACTGGCTATCGATAATTTTGAAGTCAGCCCGTTTCTGTGTGGCGTTATTGCATTGTCGCTGCTGTATGCCGCCTATGCATCGCAGACGCTACGTGGCGCACTGAAAGCGGTACCGCGTGGTCAGTGGGAGTCAGGTCAGGCGCTGGGAATGAGCAAAAGCGCGATCTTTCGCCGTCTGATTATGCCGCAAATGTGGCGTCATGCCCTGCCGGGGCTAGGTAACCAGTGGCTGGTGTTGCTAAAAGACACCGCGTTGGTCTCGCTGATTAGCGTCAATGACCTGATGTTGCAAACCAAAAGCATAGCCACCCGTACTCAGGAACCCTTCACCTGGTACATGATTGCTGCTGCTATCTATCTGGCGATTACCCTGTTAAGTCAGGCGATCCTGAAAAAGATTGAAACGCGCGCCACACGCTTTGAACGGAGACCGTCCTGATGCTGGACTATATTCCCGAACTGCTGAAAGGGCTGCACACCAGTCTGGTGCTGACATTGGCCGCGCTGTTGCTGGCGTTATTGCTGTCGTTGCTGTTGACGGTGATTTTGACGCTAAAAACCCCGGTGCTGTCGGCTCTGGCCAAAGGCTATATCACCTTGTTTACCGGCACCCCGCTGCTGGTGCAGATTTTCCTGATTTATTACGGTCCTGGCCAATTCGACTCGATTCGACACGTTGAGTGGTTGTGGAATCTGCTATCGCAGCCGTGGTTGTGCGCAGTCAGCGCGCTGGCGCTGAACAGCGCAGCCTATACCACACAGCTGTTCTACGGTGCGGTGCGAGCTATTCCGGCAGGACAATGGCAGTCCTGCGCGGCGTTGGGGATGAATCAGCGCCAGACATTGCGTATTCTGCTGCCGTTTGCGTTTAAACGTGCACTTTCGTCGTACTCCAACGAGGTGGTGTTGGTGTTTAAGGGTACTTCGCTGGCCTACACTATTACGCTGATGGAAGTGATGGGCTACGGTCAGTTGCTGTACGGTCGTACCTATGACGTGCTGGTATTTGGCGCGGCAGGGATTGTCTACCTGTGCGTCAATGGCCTGTTGACGCTACTGATGCGCATCGTCGAACGACGCGCACTACGTTTCGAACAGCGCAACACCTGAATCATCAGCAAGCATGACCTAAATGCTGATTACGCCGGCTTTTATGCCGGCGTTTTTATGCATAAAAACTCATCTCCCAGATGAACCATCAATTTAAATCTGTTTTATTTTTAATTAATTAAAAAATCTCTCTCAAAAAAAACTATCCAAACACCATTTAAATTGAATTTATAATCATTTAATTTGCATAAAAAAACATTTAATGACATGCTGTCGTTATCCTTTTCAACGACAATCACGTTGATAAACATAAGTTAAGCTGGAGTACTTGATGAAAAAATTGATTCTTGCCGCACTGCTGTCCACCACCACCCTTAGCACCATGACCTTTAACGCTATGGCGGCAGACACTATCCGCTTCGCCGCATCGGCCACTTATCCGCCATTCGAATCTCTGGATGCCAGCAACCAGATCGTCGGGTTTGATATCGATCTCGCCAATGCGCTGTGCAAACAATTACAGGCAACCTGTAGCTTCACCAATCAGGCATTTGACAGCCTGATTCCGGCGCTGAAATTCCGCCGTTACGACGCCATTATTTCCGGAATGGACATCACACCAGAACGCAGCAAGCAAGTGGCGTTTACCCAACCGTACTACGCCAACTCAGCGATCATCATTGCTCAGAAAGGCAAATATCACACACTTACCGAGCTGAAAGGTAAACGCATCGGCATGGAAAATGGCACAACTCACCAGAAATTCTTGCAGGAAAAACACCCGGAGGTCACAACCGTCCCGTACGACAGTTACCAGAATGCGTTGATCGACCTGAAAAACGGTCGCCTGGACGGCGTATTCGGCGATACCGCCGTGGTGAACGAATGGCTGAAAACCAACCCGGATCTGGCAACCGTCGGCGAGAAAGTGACCGACCCTGCCTATTTCGGCATCGGACTGGGTATTGCAGTACGGCCAGACAATCAGGCGCTGCTGGAAAAATTGAACGGCGCACTGAACGCCATCAATGCTAACGGCACTTACAAAGCCATCAACGACAAGTGGTTCCCACAGCAATAAACCGTGCCCTGCCTTTACGCTGTCGGTTGTTGCCGACAGCGTGCTCCAGATGAATCACCTGGTTACGCAGTGCCCTATCTGATCCCGCTACAGGACAGTATGGCGCGAGGCCGCAACAAGCACGTCAAATGCGCCGTTGCAGCAGCGTCAGCACCTCGTAATGCGCAGTATGCGGGAACATATCGAATAACTGTACCTGCTGAATCTGGTACGCCGACAGACGCGTGATGTCTCTCGCCATGCTTTCGGCGTTGCAACTGGAGTAAAGGAGATACGGCGGGGCCATCCGGCTTAGATAATCGCACAATTCGGCACCAATACCACGCCGGGGGGGATTGACGATCACCAGATCCGGCGTCTGTGCTTCGCCAACGGCAAAGTGGGTGGAATCAAGCGCAGCAAAGTTGACGTGTTTCATCCCCATTTGCTCAGCCGAACGCTGTGCACAAGCAATGGCTTCGGGGCTAATTTCAATACCGGTGAGCGGCATGTCAGGCCCGGCGCAATGCAGGCCGAATCCGCCCACGCCGCAAAACAGATCCCACACACTGCGCACCGACAGCGCCGATACCCATTGCCGGGCGGTGTCATACAAGGCAGCGGCTACCTGCGGGTTGGTCTGGAAGAAGCTTTGCGGCCTGATGTACAGCGGCACCTGATTAAAGCGTTCTTCCAGCGCCTGCGTTTGCGTCAGCGGAATCTCCTGCTCCCCTTCCAGTATCGCCTGATGGACTGGCTGAATATTAGCGGATATCACCGCCAACTGCGGCAACTGCTGCTGTAACCACGGCAGCGCGGCGCGCAGTTGCGACAGCTTGGTTTCGGAACGCAGCACAAAACGCAGCATGAAATGACCACTCAGGGTGCTTTGCGTCAACAGCAAATATTTCAGTTCCCCCCGGCGTCGGGCAACGTTATAGGGCGTCAGCCCGGCGCGGGCAATGAACGTTTTCAATACGCTAAACACCGGCACAAAACTGTCGGGATACAGCGGACAATCACAAAGATCCACCGCCGCACCATCACGATGCAGCATCCCCAGCAGCGGGCGTTCGACACTACCACTAACGACCATCTTAGCTTTATTGCGAAAGGCGATTTCCGCCGAGGTTACTGGCATCAGCCAGCGCTGAACCGGAAGCGCGGCCAGCAAGCCGAGCAGATGCTGCTGCTTATCGGTTACCTGCTGCGAATAGGCGGTTTCCAGCCATTGACAGGAACGGCACAAGCCGTCGTTATAGCGGGCACATTGCATGGAGAGTCTGGAATCTGTCGTCAACATCAAGGGGGCTGATTGTATCACCCCCGTGCGAGAAAGTTAGGGATGGCGTGTAAAAAAACGCTGGCTGCGCCGGGGCAGAAACAACAGCAAAATCAGCAGAAAATCCGGCAACCGCTGCATCAGCAAATGGTGCAAAATCTCACCGATACCGTCGCCGCTGACATGAAAAATCGGTGGCAAAAACTCCATCAGCGACGCCGTCAGCATGTAGAGCGTCACCAGGAACTGGGTTAGCAGGAAGCACCAGCGCCCCCAATTCAACCCACTGAGTACCGCAAATCCGCAGCGAACTTCGAGACACACCACCAACAGCGCAGCCAGTAGTACCAACGTACTGTCCCACTGTTTGGCGCTACTGCTAAGCCAACCACCAAAACCATTCAGCCCCAGTTCACTGATAGTCAGGACGATCCCCATACACCGGGTAGCGATAATCGCTGAACCTGCCACCATGATAGCGACGGGGGCAAACATGCCACGTCGCGGCAGTTCCCGTTTACCGTACAGTATGATTGCGTTCCCCCTGAAATCGCCACGCCACCAGAAAGTATGGCGACGTGGCGAAAATTGGCAAGTTCAGGGCGAAACCGAAACGCTATCAGCCACGCCTTGCTTTTTGCAAATCACGCTGACGTTGCTTTTCCGCCCTGGCCATAAACCACCAGACAATCAAACCGATAATGCCTACTACCAACAATATCAGAGACGCCAGCGCGTTAATTTGCGGGTTAACACCCATTCTTACGCTGGAAAAAACCAGCATCGGCAACGTAGTGGCACCGGGACCGGAGACAAAGCTGGCAATCACCAGATCATCCAGCGACAGGGTAAAGGCCAGCAGCCAGCCGGACACCAGCGCTGGTGCTATCATCGGCACAGTTATGATAAAAAACACCTTCAGCGGCGTCGCCCCCAGATCCATCGCCGCTTCTTCAATCGAATGATCCAACTCGCGCAGGCGGGCACTGATAACCACGGTGACATATGCCGAACAGAATGTGACGTGCGCCAGCCAGATGGTCAACATACCGCGTTCTGCCGGCCAGCCGATAGCCTGCGCCAACGCCACAAACAGCAGCAACAGCGACAACCCGGTGATCACATCCGGCATGACCAGCGGCGCGGTCAGCATAAAAGCAAACCCGTTAGAACCACGGAAATTGCCGAAGCGCACCATCACTACCGCCGCCAGCGTCCCCAATACCACCGCCATGGTGGCCGACGCCGCCGCTATAGTCAGGCTAAGTAATACCGCGCTGATCATCGCAGAATCTTCAAACAACGCGCCGTACCACTGGGTGGACCAACCCGCCCACACCGTCACCAGACGGGAACTATTGAAGGAATAGACAACCAGCATCAACATCGGTGCATACAGAAAGCTGTATCCCAGCACCAGAATCAGTGTTCGCCACGGCGAACGCACGACCGGTAAATTGTTCATGCCTGATCCTCCGCAACTTTATTCTGATGTTTATGGAACCAGATGATCGGTACGATCAGCAGGAATAGCATCACCATCGCCACCGCCGATGCCACCGGCCAGTCACGGTTATTGAAGAACTCCTGCCACAGAATGCGACCAATCATAATGCTGTCCGGTCCACCCAACAGTTCAGGAATCACGTACTCGCCCACGGTGGGAATAAATACCAGCATCGACCCGGCGATAATGCCGCCTTTGGTCAGCGGCACAATCACGCTAAAGAAGGTTTTTACCGGTCTGGCGCCCAAATCCAGCGAAGCTTCAACCAGCGAGTAATCAAGGCGGGTCAGCGCGGTGTAAATCGGCAACACCATAAATGGCAGATAGGAATAGACCACACCGATATACACCGCCAGATTGGTATGCAAAATCACCAGTGGCTGATCGATAACCCCAAGCCAGATCAGGAAATTATTCAGAATGCCGTTGTCTTTAAGAATTCCCATCCAGGCATATACACGGATCAGGAACGAGGTCCATGACGGCAGAATCACCAGCAGCAACAAGATGTTGCGAGTGGACGGCTTGCTGTGCGCTACTGCCCACGCCATTGGGTACCCCACGGCCAGACAGCACAAGGTAGAAATCGCCGCCACTTTCAGCGACTGCAGATAAGCGTCGATGTACAGCGGGTCGGACAGCAGTTGCAGGTAATTACCGATATTCAGGCTGATTTGCAGCCGATCCTCCGCCCATTCAATCAAATCGGTGTAAGGCGGCACAGTACGCGCCATCTCCGCAAAACTGATCTTGAAGACGATCAGAAACGGCAGCATAAACAGGCATAGCAGCCACAGATAGGGCAGCGCGATAACCAGCTTGCGGCCATGCGCCAGACGCAGCCGAGCCAACGTGGCGCGCAGTGGGCTCATTGACTGGCCCGGTGGTTCATGTTGTTCAGATAACATCGCCATAGCGTCTTCCCCCGTTACACCGTCAGCACCACACAGCTGTCCGCATCCCAGCACAAGCGGACTTCATCCCCCCAGGTGGGCGAGCCTTTACGGAATCGGTCGGCGTTTTGCAACTGGGCACTGATAGTCTGCCCACTGTTCAACCGGACATGGTAGATAGAGAGATCGCCCAGATAAGCGATGTGTACCACTTCACCCACAGCAAAGTTACAGCCGTCTGCCGGCACGTCTTCGCACAGCATGATTTTTTCCGGACGCAGCGCGATATATACCGGCACGCCGTCCACCACCGACACATCCGAATTGACCTTCAGCGGATGCACCAGCCCCGGACTCTGCACGATAAGCGCATCATCCTGGCGTTCTTTCAGCAACCCTTCGAACATGTTGACCGAACCAATAAACTCGGCGCTGAAGCGGCTGTTCGGGTTTTCGTATATCTCTTCCGGCTCGCCAATCTGCACGAACTTGCCGCGATTCATAATGGCGATACGGCCTGCCATGGTCATGGCTTCTTCCTGATCGTGCGTGACCATCACGCAAGTCACCCCCACTCTCTCCAGGATATCGACCACTTCCAATTGCATACGGTCACGCAATTTTTTATCCAGCGCGCCCATCGGCTCATCCAGCAACAACAGTTTGGGACGTTTAGCCAGGCTACGCGCCAGTGCCACGCGCTGACGCTGACCGCCGGAAAGCTGATGCGGTTTACGTCCGGCGAATTCCTGCATATGCACCAGCGTCAGCATCTCTTCCACGCGATCATTGATTTCGCCGCGTGACAGCTTGTCCTGTTTCAGGCCAAAAGCGATATTCTTCTCCACCGTCATATGCGGGAACAACGCGTAAGACTGAAACATCATATTGATCGGACGTTGGTAAGGCGGCACCAGAGACAGGTCCTGCCCGTCCAGCACAATTTGCCCTTGGGTAGGCTGTTCAAAGCCAGCCAACATGCGAAGCAGCGTGGATTTGCCACATCCTGAGGCGCCCAACAGGGCGAAAATCTCACCTTTGTAGATGGTCAGACTGACGTCATCAACCGCAAACTGACCATCATAGGATTTGGTCAGGTTGCGCACTTCCAGCAACGGCGTGGCTGCCTTCTGGGGCTTGGGGCGGGGAATCGCTTCGTTCACTTAATATTGCTCTCCGGCAGAAGCAGAACAAAATCGCAGTCACATGACTGCGACACAAATAACACAAACAGGCGGGGTTGAGCCGCCTGTTGCATGAAAGTGGAATCAAGGCCAGCGATTATTTACCGCTTTTTACCTTGGTCCACGAGCGCGTAATCACGCGGTCGATTTTGGGAGATTGCACTTTGAGCGTGTACAATTTGGCCCGAATATCCGCAGGCGGATAAATATTCGGATTGTTGCGCACTTCATCTTTCACCAGTGCTGTCGCCTCTTTATTGGGGTTGGCGTAATACACATGGTTACTGATGTTGGCAATCACTTCCGGTCTCAGCAAATAGTTAAGGAACTGATAGGCTGAATCCAGATTTTTGGCATCTTTTGGAATCGCAAATACGTCAAAAAACGCCAGCGCGCCTTCCTTCGGAATGCTGTAGCTAATGTTCACGCCGTTTTTCGCTTCTTTCGCCCGGTTCGCCGCTTGCAGGACATCGCCAGCCCAACCGATTGCCACACAAATATCGCCGTTGGCCAGATCGTTGATGTACTGAGACGAGTGGAAGTAGCGGATGTTCGGACGCAATTTCAGCAGCAGATCGGTCGCATCTTTGGTGTAATCCGCCTCGTTGGTGCTGTTCGGGTTTTTGCCCTGATAGTTGAGCACCGTGGCATAAATTTCAGCCGGTGCGTCAAGGAAAGAGACACCACAGCTCTTGAGTTTTTCCAGATTTTCCGGTTTCAGCACCAGATCCCAACTGTTAACCGGCGCATCTTTGCCCAACACGGCTTTCACTTTATCCACGTTGTAGCCAATACCGGTGGTCGCCCACAGATACGGCACGGCATATTTATGGCCCGGATCGTGTTCCTCGATAAGTTTCATCAACTCAGGATCAAGGTTTTTGTAGTTTGGCAGTTTGCTTTTATCCAGCGGCTGAAAGACACCGGCACTGATCTGACGCCCCAGGAAACTGGCGGAAGGCACCACCAGGTCAAACCCTGTACTGCCGGCCATCAGTTTGCCTTCCAACACCTCGTTGGAGTCAAACACGTCATACACGACTTTAATGCCGCTTTCTTTCTGGAAGTTCTCCAGTGTGTCCGGCGCGATGTAATCAGACCAGTTATAAATATGCAGCGTTTTCTCTTCCGCAGATGCGGTGACGGACGCGGCTACCATTAAGCCGGCTAAAACACCCGAAAGCCATTTTTTACGTTGGGTGAACATCCGTTCCTTCCTCCATACCAGGGGTAAATACAGGGGGGTGAATGCACGGTGCCCGCAAGCAACACCGCTCTTTGTTTCGCTGGAATCAGCATGACAACATAATGAATGGCTATGCACGCGCTTTTTTCATCGTTAACGCACCGCCCGCCACAACGTTATTATCTGAACCATACAGAAATAAAGCATAACCGCACTGTTACGCCCGTACCAGACCGGAACACAAAAAACGGGTTTTATCGATTATTTATTCACAATTTATCTATGTGCTGCGTTATCAGACGACAAACTCAGAAAAACATTTGGTTTAACCAATAAAAAACCGCATTAAATGCGGTTTTAAAAAATAAGAAAAGCTGATGGTCGGTTATTGATCCATAACGCAATCAGTGCAGGCTTGAGGTATTAAAACGCTCAGCAGGGCTATCTTCTTCGTCCCCCAAAAACAGCAGATTGTTGGCGCTGGCTTCCAGAATCACCATAGAAAGCTGCTGCTCAGCCTGTTGCATGAAATGGCGGAACTGCTCCAGCGTCATACCGGCACCAGCGCTGAATGTCTGGCACACGATCAATTTAGGCAGGTTGTCGTCCTGAATATCAAGAAACGCCTTGGCCGTCAGCGAACTGGCGTTGATCTGGCTCAGGTTGCCCACCAGCGGAATCAACGCGGTCGGTTTTACTTCAGCCAGTGCAGAAAACAAGATGACGCTGTCGGCCATGTCAATCTTGGCGTCGAATACGCCGTCAAAATTCTGCATATGCGGCAAATGTAATGCCTGACAGGAATCACATTCGAAATAAATAATGCCCAGTTGATCCAGCCACCGCCGAAGCAAATTCAAATCAGGGACGATGATTGAATCCATATTGATCGCCTCATATTCATGGAAATAAAAAAAACCTGACCTACGCAATGCCAACCAGAGGTAAACACTGACTGACCACGACAGCGCGTTTACACGCCGGATTATAAGGTTACGCTTGCGTCTGGACATTCACCCTGATCAGGCCGAACGGGATACGGTGCGATGATATTGTTCAATGTACTCGATCATCATCCCTGCAATATCCAACCCGGTTGCGGTTTCGATACCCTCCAACCCAGGTGACGCGTTGACTTCCATAACCAAGGGTCCTCGCGCCGAACGCAGTATATCAACACCCGCTACATTCAGTCCCAATGTTTTTACGGCCTTGACCGCAATTGCACGCTCCTGCGACGTGATGTTCACCCTGCTGGCTGACCCGCCCCGATGAAGGTTGGAGCGAAAATCGCCGCCTCGCATAACCGCGTGCAGGAATAGAGAGAGCCGTCCTGTGACAGAATGGCGATTTTCATAGCGCTCAGGTACTATCGGGTGGCCCAGCCCTGCTGCCGCAGGTAGTCCAGCATGAACGGACGGCGCTCCTTACTCAGCGTACGCCGGATTTGATCGCTCCAGCTATCCATGCGCTGATTGCTATCACGATGGCGATAGTATTCAACGATATGCTGGTCATATTCCGCCAGCACGGCGCTATCCAGCGGCTGATAACGGTTCTCGTGCACCACCAACGCCGCTGGCAAACGCGGCTTAAGGTCCGGTTGCGTTGCCGCATACCCAATACATAATCCAAATAGCGGTAAAACGTGCTGTGGTAACGCCAGCACGCGAGTGACTTCGGCTATTTGATTACGTACTCCGCCGATGAAGACACCACCCAGCCCCAGTGATTCGGCTGCCACCAGCGCATTCTGCCCCATCAGTGCCGTATCAACGCAACCGAGCAGTAACTGTTCCGCTAACCCCAGTTCAGCCTGTGGGAAGATTTGCTGATGACGATTAAAATCGGCACAGAAAACCCAAAATTCCGCCGCCTGCCCAACCCAGGGTTGTTCACCCGTCAAATGCACCAGTTGCGACCGTAACACCCGATCAGTAATACGGATAATCGAGCTGCATTGCAGAAAACTGGAAGTTGAAGCACTTTGCGCCGCGGCAATAATAGCATTGCGCTGCTCATCATTAAGCGATTGTTCGGTAAATGATCGGATGGATCGATGCTGGCGTAACAACGAGATGGTTGGCGTCACGTTAAATATTCCTGATGCTCAATGTTGAAATAACACATACCCCGATCAAGATTTCATTTCCGTCGAGGCATATAAGTCGATAACCGTACTGTCGCCCGGTCATTATTTTGTTGATAAAACGACCATTACGGTTATGCCCCTTGCCTATATCGTGCGATTTGCCCCACACGTCAGGACGCTTAAAACGCTATCACCGCACGCCATTAAAGAGACAACGCTAGTATAGGTCAGACCAGAAAGCAGACCAATGCCATTAGCGATTTTAAGCAAGGTACACGGTGAGTATGGCGGTATTCGGCCAATAGATGGCGCTGATTGGTGCAACAGGCAATGACGACTTTAGATAACCCCAGATTACAGGCATAGTAATGCAGTTGGCTAAGAACCGTTTACAATAGGAGTATCGCTGATTACAGCGATACCCAGACAAAATGAGTAGTTTAAGGAGTTCACATGTACGCAGTTATTTTTGGTCGTCCTGGTTGCCCTTATTGTGTCCGTGCCAAAGAATTGGCTGAGAAGCTGACCGAAGAGCGTGACGATTTTAATTACCGTTATGTTGATATTCACGCCGAAGGCATCAGCAAAGACGATTTGTCCAAAACGGTGGGAAAACCGGTAGAAACCGTACCCCAGATTTTCCTGGATGAAAAACACATTGGCGGCTGCACTGATTTCGAAGCCTACGCCAGAGAACATCTGTTCCAGTAATCCCGTTTTTACGGCAACAAGGCTGCTGCGAAAAACACAAAGGCGCTAACTGCGCCTTTGTGTTTTTCTGCCAGTCATCGCTCGCCCCTAAATACCAGCGTTACCGTGTCATCAGTTACCGGTATCCATCGTATCCGCCGAAAATATAGTTTCTGGTGAAAATATAGTTTCTAGTGAAAATAGAATGTTTAGCAAAAATAATGCAGGCCGACCGCACGCAAAAACAGGAAAGCCAATGCCCCCATCAAGCACCAAAACGCCGCTCCGCTGACATAAGCCAGCTCCTGCCAGAACGACAGGCTGGAAAAATGCCACACCTGCAGCACCAGCAGGCAAAGAGGCATGGCCAGCAATGCGCCTGCTAAGGGATAACGCAAGCGCCGATTACGCGACAGGTAGCTCGATACCATCCCTGGAAGTAAAAACAACAACATACCGGGGTCCCCATGAAAACCATCTTCCAACGACGTACCCACAATACGCATCTTTTGACTGAGAAATACCAGCGTAAACAAGACAAAACAGCTGACTACGCCCAACCACCCTCTGTTACCTGTCATGCGAACCTCCCCGAAATAGAGTAACGCCGCGCATGACGAGCAACGATCATCACTCACCTCAATCATGTCGCGGTAAACAGCCCTGATGGGACAAAACGCCAACGATGCGCTGATTTATCAGCCTCATCGGCTGTTTGTCCGTCGGAGAAATCACTAAAATGGCGCAACCATATCGGACGGTATTCCCCGTCTTTTGAGGCATTGCCGGATAATGAATAACGGGGTTCACGCTTTTCTTAAATCGCCATATTGTCATTCAGACATGGCCGGAACCTCTTTAATGAGGTAAATTTAGTTCAAATTACTTTTTATATCAATAAGTTAACGGTAAACAACAAGTTACATTCCATGAATATAAACGTCGCTGATTTGTTAAACGGGAATTACATTCTGCTGTTGTTTGTAGTTCTCTGTTTAGGTCTTTGTCTGGGAAAATTGCGGCTTGGTTCGGTGCAACTCGGCAATTCCATTGGCGTTCTGGTAGTGTCGTTGCTGTTAGGACAACAGCATTTCGCTATCAACACCGATGCGCTCAATCTCGGTTTTATGCTGTTTATCTTTTGTGTTGGCGTGGAAGCCGGACCTAACTTTTTTTCGATTTTTTTCCGCGACGGCAAAAATTATCTGATGCTGGCACTGGTGATGGTCAGCAGCGCATTATTGATCGCCCTGATGCTGGGTAAGGTATTCGGTTGGGGCATCGGCCTGACCGCTGGTATGTTGGCAGGTGCCATGACGTCAACGCCAGTGCTGGTAGGAGCAGGCGATACGTTGCGCAACACCATTAACCTCGGCCCGCAATTGTCGATGGCGCAGGAGCAACTGAGCCTCGGCTATGCGCTGACCTATCTTATCGGTCTGGTGAGCCTGATTTTCGGTGCCCGATATCTGCCGAAACTGCAGCATCAGGATCTGCCAACCAGTGCACAACAGATAGCCCGCGAACGTGGTTTGGATGCCGACAGCCAGCGCAAAATTTACCTGCCGATCATTCGCGCTTATCGGGTCGGGCCGGAGCTGGTAGCCTGGGCCGGTGGTAAAAACCTGCGTGAGCTGGGCATTTACCGTCAGACGGGTTGTTACATTGAACGTATCCGCCGTAATGGCATTCTGGCGACACCGGATGGCGACGCCGTGCTGCAATTAGGGGATGAGATAGCGCTGGTGGGATATCCGGATGCCCATGCTCGCCTCAACCCCAATTTCCGCGACGGCAAGGAAGTATTTGAGCGCGAGCTGCTGGATATGCGGATCGTGACAGAAGAAATTGTAGTAAAAAACCATAATGCCGTGGGTAAACGCCTGAGCCAGTTGAAACTGACCGATCATGGCTGTTTCCTCAACCGCATCGTTCGTAGCCAGATCGAAATGCCGATCGATGACGGCGTAGTCCTAAACAAAGGGGATGTGCTGCAGGTCAGCGGCGATGCCCGCCGGGTGAAAAGCATTGCTGACCGCATCGGTTTTATCTCCATCCATAGCCAGGTCACCGACCTGCTGGCGTTTTGTGCCTTTTTCATCATCGGTATCATGGTCGGGTTGATCACCTTCCAGTTCCGCAATTTTTCCTTCGGCATCGGTAACGCGGCAGGTTTGCTGTTTTCCGGCATCATGCTCGGTTTTTTACGCGCCAACCACCCAACCTTCGGTTACATCCCGCAGGGCGCACTGAATATGGTGAAAGAGTTTGGATTGATGGTGTTCATGGCAGGAGTCGGGCTAAGCGCAGGTAGTACTATTAACCACAGCTTTGGCGATATCGGCATCCAGATGGTGTTTTCCGGGCTGATTGTCAGCCTGTTGCCGGTTGTTGTCTGCTTCTTGTTTGGTGCTTATGTGCTGCGCATGAATCGGGCGTTGCTGTTTGGCGCCATCATGGGGGCGCGTACCTGCGCACCGGCGATGGAGATTATCAGCGACGCCTCCCGCAGCAATATTCCAGCGCTGGGGTACGCAGGAACCTATGCGATCGCCAACGTGTTGCTGACACTGGCCGGTTCGTTGATTGTGATTATCTGGCCACAACTGCCCGGTTGACGTCATTTTGTAAATCAACGTCAGTTTTTTTTTGAATCACACAGAACTTTTTTCCAAAGGTAAAGTCTGAATTAGTGCCACTGCTTTTCTTTGATATCCCTGAATTGAGGAGCCCGTCGTTCACGCCGGTTAGGTTCAAGAACGACGGGCATTTTCTTTTATACTCGTCAAACGTCAAATTGCAGGTGCGTTGGCTTTATTACTCGGTCTAATAAGGTCTGGCACGTTATAACATTTGCACGATAGATTTGCGCCCTACATTCCATGAGGTTATATTTCTACCCCATCTCTGAGAATAATCAGCACATATTGTCTGCGGTTAATCATCCCAGTGCTTTTCTTTTCACCCTATCATCTATCCTGATTCAGTCATTACCATGACGGATGACGTAGTGCGTGGTGGATATTCTGCATCGGGCACGTCTGACAGGCATTATTGAGGAAAACATGGAAACGCGTCGCGCAGCAAGACTCAACAAACTGGCTCAGACCTTAAAAAAAACCGACAAATTACATCTGAAGGATGCAGCGCAACTGCTTGGCGTCTCTGAGATGACAGTCCGACGCGACCTGAGCGCCCGGCCAGATGCATCGGTGGTACTGCTGGGCGGCTACATAGTCTGTGATCCAAAAGCTAACAGCGCCAATAATTATGTCGTTTCTGATCAACAGGCCAAACATGTTGTAGAAAAGAGCATCGCAGGTGAACTGGCTGCCGCCTGTATCGAACCAAACGATACACTGTTCTTCGACTGCGGTACTACCATACCTTTCATTATCGCCGCTATTCCAGACGACTTGCCGTTTACCGGTATTTGTTATTCGCTCAATACCTTTCTGGCGTTGCAGGGCAAACCGAATGGGCGGATTATTCTGTGCGGCGGGGAATTTCATCCTGACAATGCCATTTTTACTCCGCTAGGACACCAGCACGAACTGGACCAGATCTGTCCGACCAAAGCTTTTATTTCAGCAGGGGGAATTGACACGGAGGCTGGCGCAACTTGTTTTAATTTCGCCGAACTGGCAATGAAACACCGCGCCATGGCGTTATCTCAACAAGTGATTTTAATCGCAGACAGTAGCAAATTCAGCAAACGCAAACCCGCGCGCATCGGTGCACTGACTTTATTTGATATGCTGATTACCAACCGTACGCCGGACACTGACATCGTGCACTATCTCAAAGCCAACAACATTCAGTTGATCGCGCCTTGACCCATCGCCGCAGTTGCCCCTGCGGCTCAGCCAGAAGACTTGCAATCTCCAGTCGGTCAACCGAATAGACCGCCAAACCAACCGGATAAGGTCATCAATATCCTATCCCACAAGCGACCAAAGAACCCCGCCTCCGGTATGTCGTCCATCACCACCAGCGGCCGTTGGCCGATACTGTTGCCATCCAGTTGGAAATCAATGGTCCCGACGACCTGCCCTTTCTTCAGCGGTGCTTTGAGCTGCGGTTGCGTCAGCGTGAAGCTGGCCTTCAGGTTTTTCATCTGCCCTTTCGAAACGGTTAGCGCTGCATCCTGTGCAACACCCAATCGGGCCTGGTTTGCTGTACCCAACCACACTCGCCGGGTGGTAAAGGGCGCATCACTGCGTACTGGTATCACCGTTTCAAAAAAGCGAAATCCCCAGGTTAACAACTTTTCACTCTCCCGAAAGCGTACTGCATCAGAGGACGTGCCCAGTACAACCGAAATCAAGCGCATATCGCCATCAACAGCCGAAGCCACCAGACTGTACCCTGCGCCACTGGTATAACCGGTTTTCACGCCATCCACATGCAAATTGCTGCTCCACAGCAAGCGGTTTCGGTTTGGCTGGCGAATATTATTGAACGTAAATTCTTTTTCACTGTGCAACGCGTATTCGACCGGTACATTGCGGATCAACGCCTGAGTCAGGTGTGCCATATCGCGGGCCGTGCTGTACTGCCCCGGCGTATCCAAACCATGCACAGTGAGAAAATGGGTGTTCGTCAACCCAAGGGAGGCCGCATACTGGTTCATCAAACTGACGAACGCATCCTGACTACCTGCAACATAATCCGCCAGAGCGATGCTGGCATCATTGCCAGACTGGATCACCATCCCTTTATTGAGATCGGACACCGGAATCTGGTCACCCGGTTTAAGAAACATCAGCGATGATCCGCGTAGCGCTGGGTTACCATTAGCCCAGGCGTCTTTTCCAACGGTCACGCTATCTTCTGGCTTAATCTTACCGACTTTGATCGCCTGACCAATCACATAGCTGGACATAATTTTAGTCAGGCTGGCGGGTTCCAGTCGGGCATCAGCATTCGACTCCGCCAGCACTCGCCCACTGGCGTAATCAATCAGGATAAAAGCTTGAGCGTCAATTTGCGGCGGCGGCATCTGCTCCGCCCGAAGCACCGGAGAAACCGTCATCAGCACCGTGGCAGCCACAACGACGACGCGTCCCCAGGAAATGGGAGGTGTCATTCTCTTCATGCGCGTGGTCCATAACGTGTTAAAAGTGAGGATCTTCAATCAGTTTACTCACTCCAGATGGTACAAGGTAGCCGGTCATACCTGAGAATAGAATCGTTAATTCTGTAAAGTTCGTCAAAAAAGACAAAAAAACCAGCAAAACCTGTATGAGCGCACAGTCAGACTCACTACTACCAGATGATAATGTCATGGTTTACACCATTACAGCGCCATCGCTCCTACATTCCTGTCGAACTAATGAAAATTACTGACGAAATAGTCTTGGCATAGCACTTAGTTCAGCATTTTCAATCTGCTATTTCTTTTTAGAAAGCTTAATAGTGCAAATAAATTAGATGCCATTTATCTCATCCCAAATAATGTGATAAATTAATCGTGTCAATATATTAACAAGAAGCATAACTCCTTTATTCCTTAAGCTTTTTAAGAGGAAGGATTATTAATCCGGTTAAATCTCAATACTAAAAATGGTCTAACGATAGCGCCATGCCCCTGGCCGGGCAAACAAAAGGGACTTTATCATGTCAATAGAAAAATGCATTGTCACATATGACTCATGGAAAATATATGTTGAAAGGCATATTTCCGATCCTGCACATGAAACCATTATTATGGTTAACGGAGCACTATCGACAACGGCGGCATTCAAAAACACCGTAAAAAACCTCTCCAGCAGATATAATATAATTCTTTTTGATTTACCGTTTATTGGTGAATCGTTGCCTTACAACACGCTGGATAGAGTCATAACTAAAAACGATGAAGTCAATATTCTGCTTCATCTCATCGATACATTTGAACCGGACCACCTCCTGTCGATCTCGTGGGGTGGACTGTCTTCAATGCTTGCCTTGTCGCATAAGCCTAAACAGATCAAGAAAGCCGTAATCGCGTCGTTTTCAGCACATCTTAACGACAAAATGCGCGATTATATTCAACGAGCCAAGTATTACATCCATTCGAAGGAATTTGAAAAAGCAGCAGAGTTGCTCAATAATGAAGTAGGTAAATTTTTACCGCCTTTATTAAAGCATATTAATCTGAAGCATATATCCTCCATGAGCGAGTTCGCATTTCAGCAGGTTAACTTCCATATAGACCAGGTACTCACGCTTAAGGAAGATAACTATATTGAAATATTTAAAGACATTAATGCTGAAGTGCTTTTCCTGAATGGTGAAGATGACGAATACACTACCGCTGACGATATCAAAAAAATGGAAAAGTATATCAACTCTTGTGAATTTACTACGATTCCTGAAGCCGGTCACTTTCTCGATCTTGAAAACAGGAAAGCAGCAAAGCAAGTAGCAGAAAGAATAATATCATTTTTCGCATAACGAAAAACATACTGCCAGGTCCCTGAATAATTTCAGGGTCTTGGGTATGACATAAATTATCAAATAATATTAATTTATCGGCGACATTCGAGATTATTAGCACGGTTTTTCAGTCAGTTCGCCGATGAACAGAACCGTCAAAAAATACCTTACCATTCATCTTTGAGCCACCAGACCGAGCCAGATTCAGAAGAAGACCGTTCATCCCATAGTCTCATCCGCCTGAACCGACACATCTCCCACTGTTGTTGTCCCCCTGTCCTGTTCCCACCAATTTTTTATCATTGTTATCTATCCGGTATTGGCAGTTGCGTTTTTATCCAGCGCTGCTGGTTTATCACCTTGTCATAATCAGTGACATCAAACCGTTGCGATGGATATAGTGACAACAAGCTAATACTGCCCGAACAGCGTGATACCCCGCTGACTTTTAAGCACCAAAGCAACACAAAGGAGAGTAATGCGATGTTGATAATCTGGGGTCGTGAAAATTCGACCAATGTGAAGAAAGCGCGCTGGTGCGCAGCAGAACTCGGACTGGCGTATCAGCTGGTGCCGGCAGGAGGACACTTCGGACGCAACCACGACCCTGATTATCTGTCCATGAATCCCAACGGGTTAGTCCCCTGCTTACAGGACGACGAGCTGGTGCTGTGGGAATCACACGCCATCGTACGCTATCTGGCTGCACAATATGGCCAGGGGCGTTTCTACCACGCTAATCCGAAAATCCAGGCCAGCATCGACAAATGGCTGGACTGGGCAACGAGTTTCACTGATCCATACAAGAAGGTATTCATCAATCTGGTACGCACCGCCCCGGAAAAACGCAACATGCAGGATGTCGATACCGGGATTGCCGATTGCGAAAAATTATTCAGTATTGCTGACACCATACTGGCAAAGCAGCGCTGGTTGTCCGGCGACGAATTCGGTATTGGCGACATCCCGATAGGATGCATCGCTTATAGTTGGTTCAACCTGCCGATTAACCGCCAGCCTCGCCCGCATCTGGAACGCTGGTATCAGCAATTGACCGAACGGGACGCATTCCGCCAGACCGTGATGCTACCACTAACCTGATATCACCGCGTGCGCCCACTTTCGGGCGCACCTGCACAACAAGGTACATCAGCAGCAAAGCGTTTCATCACTCAGCCAGCCCAATCTTCAGCAAGTTACCGTCATCCTGGTCAGTCAATACATAGAGATAGCCATCAGGCCCGACTCGCACGTCTCGAATACGCTCGTTCCGCTCTGTCAGCATACGCTCTTCGGAAATGACACGATCCCCCTCCAGCGATAGCCGAATCAGGCTGGTGCCAGACAGTGCACCGATAAATAACGAATGCCGCCAGGTTGGGAAACGACCACTGTTATAGAATGTCATGCCGCTGATGGCTGGTGAGACTTTCCAGTAATAAATCGGATTGGCGGCACCATCTACCTCCATTCCCTGAAACTCCGGAATTTTCTGCCCTGAGTAATCGATGCCATAAGTCGCCAGCGGCCAACCGTAATTTTCTCCCGGTCGGGGAATATTCACCTCATCACCGCCTCGTGGGCCGTGCTCACTTTCCCACACATCACCAGACCACGGATTAAGCGCCAGTCCCTGTGGATTGCGTAATCCGTAGGCCCAAATCTCCGGTCTGGCCCCGGTATGATTCACAAAGGGATTATCAGCCGGAACTTGTCCATCGGGCGTGAGGCGTACCAGCTTCCCCTGCAAGCTACCCAGATCCTGGGCCAGCATACGTTGCTGATTTTCACCCAATGCAATAAACAGATAGCCTTGCTTATCAAACACCATTCGACCGCCAAAGTGCGCACCGGTCGAACGTTTCGGCAATTGCCTGAAAATCACAGTGAAGTGGTTAAGCCGCTGCATATCATCCGACAGCACGCCATATCCGACTGTCGTTCCCGCCAGTCCTGCTGGCCCTGACTCAGCATAACTCAGGTATACGCGACGATTCTGGCGAAAGTTTGGTGACAACACCACATCCAGCAAACCGCCCTGCGAATAGGCAAACACCGCCGGGACGCCGTCAATCGGCGCTGATACCCCCTTCCCGGTCTGCCAGTACCGCAACTGACCTGAACGCTCAGTCAGCAACAATCCCTGATCGTCTGGCAGAAACGCCATCGACCAGGGGTGATCAAGATTATCCTGCAACACGGTTACTGTCGGCGCAGCAAACAGCCTCACAGAAAACAACCCCCCCGCCGCCAACACCAGCAAGGTAACACAACGAAAGCGGGACAAAAGCATGTCAATTCTCCCTGTTATTGGTGATGATAATCAGAGCACCACATACCAAACGACACAGAATGCAAAACAACTCGTAAAACCAGGCTACTCATAAAACCAAGCTACTCGTAAAACCAAACTACTCGCATGTTGAACCCGACCACCAGGTAAAGTTTACTCAAATTTGCATCTTTTTGATGTCATCAGCGACGGTCACGGCTACACCACGCTTGCTGGTTGTTTTTTCATCGCACAGGACTGTTTCCTGACGATGATTCAGGTATAATCCGCCGCATTTTTCCGCCCCAACCCGATGTTATGAGACGCTATGACTGTTAACACCTTCGATCCATCACAAACCACCACATTGTCGGCACCGCAAAAAGCGCTGAGCGATCAATCCGCGGGTACCAGCCAGGATCAGTCCCGCAAGATTGGCTTTGTCAGTCTCGGTTGTCCGAAAAACCTGGTGGACTCGGAGCGCATCCTGACTGAACTGCGTACCGAAGGGTATGAGGTTGTACCAAGCTACAATGACGCCGATCTGGTGATCGTCAATACTTGTGGCTTCATCGATAGCGCAGTACAGGAGTCACTGGAAGCTATTGGCGAAGCGCTCAACGAAAACGGTAAAGTCATTGTGACCGGTTGCCTGGGTGCAAAAGAGAATCACATCCGCGAAGTGCATCCAAAAGTGCTGGAAATCACTGGTCCGCACAGCTATGAGCAGGTTCTTAACCACGTGCATCATTATGTCCCGAAGCCGGAACATAATCCGTTTACCAGCTTAATCCCGGCGCAAGGCGTAAAGCTGACGCCACGTCACTACGCCTACCTGAAAATTTCTGAAGGCTGCGATCACCGCTGTACTTTCTGTATCATTCCATCGATGCGCGGCGATTTGGACAGCCGTCCCATCGGCTCTGTACTGGATGAAGCCAAACGGCTGGCAGAAGCGGGAGTGAAGGAACTACTGGTCATTTCTCAGGATACCTCTGCCTACGGCGCCGATGTCAAACACCGCACCGGGTTCTGGAACGGTCAGCCGGTGAAAACCAGTATGGTCAGCCTGTGCGAACAATTGTCAACGCTGGGGTTGTGGGTGCGCCTGCACTATGTTTACCCCTATCCGCATGTGGATGACATTATTCCGCTGATGGCGGCTGGCAAGGTGCTACCGTATCTGGATATTCCGTTGCAACACGCCAGCCCGAAAATCCTCAAGCTAATGAAACGCCCCGGCGCGGTGGAGCGTACTCTGGAGCGCATTAAGCGCTGGCGCGAGATATGTCCTGACCTCACCCTACGTTCAACGTTTATTGTCGGCTTCCCCGGCGAAACCGAAGACGATTTCCAGATGCTGTTGGATTTCCTGCAAGAAGCGCAGTTGGATCGCGTAGGTTGCTTCCGTTACAGCCCGGTTGAGGGCGCTGCGGCAAACGAACTACCGGATCAGGTGCCGGAAGACGTGAAAGAAGCACGTTACCATCGTTTCATGCAGGTACAACAACAGATTTCCAGTCAGCGTCTGCAGGCTAAAATCGGGCGAGAACTGAACGTGCTGATCGATGAAGTGGACGAAGAAGGAGCCATCGGTCGCAGCATGGCGGATGCACCGGAGATCGATGGCGCGGTCTATCTGAACGGTGAAAAACGGGTCAAGGTTGGCGATCTGGTTACCGTGAAGATTGAACACGCCGACGAATACGACTTATGGGGCAGCCTGGTCTGATCCCCTGCTAACCGGCTGGATTACCCCCTGGCCGGTTCTTCCACCCACGATTATGCCCAAAAAATCAGCAATGTTTGCCGCTTCCAGACAGTTCGCCTTGCGTCACTCAGGCACCTCAAGTAGCCTTGCCTCATGACTATCTACGCCATGATGACTTTCTACTCCATGCGGATGAAGGCAGCAGCATGTGGAAACGACTGATATTTGGCCTTTTTGCCACAGTTCTGGTGATGGCCTGCAGCGCATTTCTGCTTGACCGCTGTATTAGCTGGCGAACCGCGCCTTATATCTACGAGGATGTGCAGGACTTGCCGCCGCGTCAGGTCGGGGTGGTGCTGGGTACAGCCAAGTATTACCGTACTGGTGTTATCAACCAGTATTACCTGTTCCGTATTCAGGGTGCGATCAATGCTTATAACAGCGGTAAAATCAGTTACTTGCTGCTAAGCGGCGACAATGCGCAGCAGAGCTATAACGAGCCGATGACCATGCGGCGCGACCTGATCGCTGCCGGAGTTCCTCCCACCAGTATCGTGCTGGATTACGCCGGCTTTCGTACTCTGGACTCCATCGTGCGAACCCGCAGGGTATTCGATACCAACGATTTCACTATTATTACCCAGCGGTTTCATTGCGAACGCGCGTTGTTTATCGCCCTGCACAAGGGCATTCAGGCGCAGTGTTTCGCAGTGCCTTCACCCAAGGATATCTGGCAGGTACGGTTGCGGGAATTTGGCGCCCGGCTGGGCACCCTGTTCGATCTTTATATCCTCAAGCGTGAGCCTCGTTTCCTGGGACCACAGGTACCCATTCCGTCTGAATATAAAATTTCGGATGATGAACCTAGCTATCCAGCGGTACCGCCAGAATTCATGAACGAGCAGGATTCACGCGTAGAGCCGCCGTTACGGCAGAAACCATCCACGTCGTCTTCCCGTTAATCACGGCTCATTTGCGGACTGCGCTGAAATCGGCCCCGCTACCTGTGCCGTCAGCCAACGCCATAACCACTCTACTGGCCCTTGTCGGAAAATACCCAGCCAGATACGCGCTGCCAGCAAATTGCACAGCCACACCGGTGGCACCACCAGCAATAGCTGCCAGCGTTCCAACTGCATGAACCAGCCAAAACGATTAAACAGCGTAGTGCAAATCAGGGTTTGTAGTAGATAGCTGCTTAACGCCATACGCCCGACATTCACTATCCAGCGGGTCAGCCGCCAGTTCGCCAGCACCGGCCAGAATCCATAACACAACGCCAGATACGCAATCGCCTGCAGCGGTGCCCCCACTTCTCGCGGAATTTGCAGCAATAAACCGCACCAGCGATAGTCCCACTGCAGTTGCCACTGAGCCATGATACCCAACCCGTTAATCAGCAACGCCAGCGGCAACAACCACAGTGCAACACGGCGGTAATGGCGCTGACTAAACTGCCCCTTCAACCAACCACTGCGCATCAGTGCTGCACCCAACAGCATCGACCCGGCCAGCAGCCAGCCATACTGAATGCCTAATGACAGCAGACTTTCATTCAGTAGTGACAGACGGTTACACCAGGCTTCAACCCCCCCCTGAGTCAGCCACCAGGCTTCATAGGTCACCTCGGCTGGTCCCGGTTGCCAGAAATTCCCGCCGTCCTGGCTCAACACCTGACTCAACACCACCAGCATCGCCAGACCCATCAGGTACAACACGACGCCGGTACGCAGCAACATGCGAGTGCTGTCGGCATGACGCAACATGCCATAACACACCAGCCCGATCAGTCCATAGTCCAGCAGAATGTCGCCGTCCCACAGAAAGAGACTGTGCAGCAGGCCACATATCATCAACCAGAATAACCGGGCATGAATCCAGCGCTTGCCGCGTTTTAGCAGCAGTTGCAGTCCGGCGCCAAACAGCAGTGCAAACAACGTAAGAAATTTCCCCTGCGCCACCATATCCATGAGCGCCCATGCCCAGGCATTAGCGGTAGATGGCGGCCCTTGCCACGCCGGGTTAAGGTACGCAGCATGTGGCAAGCCGAACGAAACAATGTTCATCAACAGGATGCCAAGCATCGCCAACCCACGAGCGAAGTCCAGCATAGGGATACGAGATGAAGAATGAGGCGGTGGCGGCATGGTTTTTAGCAAATACAGGGACGTATTCGCGAATTGTAGTGACTGATACGGCAAATGCCCATAATTTTCTGGCGGTTGCGGTTAACCGCCAGAAAACGAACAACAATAGTAATCAGTTGTGGTGATGACGCACCGCGCGCAGAAATTCCTGACGGGTATTCTGGCTGGATTTGAACAAACCGCCCAGCGAGGTGGTGGTAGTAGCACTGGTGGCATCACGAATACCGCGTGCCTTAACACAATAATGCACTGCGTCAATCGATACTGCCACGTTGTTGGTGCCAAGCAACGTCTGCAATGCAACCAGAATTTGCTGAGTCAGCCGCTCCTGCACCTGTGGGCGCTGAGAGAAAAATTGCACGATGCGGTTGATCTTAGATAGCCCAATCACCCCCTCTTTCGGGATGTAGGCCACCGTCGCCTTACCATCGATAGTCACAAAATGGTGTTCGCAGGTGCTGGTCAGCGTAATGTCGCGCACCGTCACCATTTCGTCTACTTTCATCTTATTTTCGATGATAGTGATCTTCGGGAAGTTGGCGTAATCCAGACCGGAAAAAATCTCTTCCACATACATTTTAGCGATGCGGTGAGGCGTTTCCGCCAGACTATCGTCTTCCAGATCGAGGTTCAGCAGGGTCATGATTTCCGTCATGTGCTCAGCGATGAGGCGCTTACGGGTTTCATTCTCCAGCATTTTGCCGCGCAGTGGGGTTTCCAGTCCACGCGCCAACAATGCTTCGTGAACCAGAGCTGCTTCTTTTGTTAATACAGCCGACATTTTTTTCTCCAGCAGGTGTCTTTCTGTCTGACGTTGCCCGGAGCCAACGTAGCCCACAACTCTAATGGAGAGCCTGACGATTATCCAGCGATTGTGATAGCTGGAGAGAAAAAATGAAAGCAAGATGATATGGGTGTTTTGCACTAATTTTTCGATCCACTACCACATCCATCCCGCTCACGTCGCTCCTTTACGCTGCAATACGGCACAGCTCGTCACATTACAGCGCGGTTGTGTCACGCAATATTAGCTATATAAACACGTATTGCGGTAGCAGCGCATCTATTTCGCCTCTCGTAAAATCAGTTGCCGCTCTACACAATCCCGTTTCGCCTCTATTTAGCCTGTATGCGCATACATAAACATCTACTGTAGATGATGCATCTATGCGCAATTCAACTGAAAGCACGGCATCGTCATTATCTGTGCGAGACGCGTAGAATGGAATTGTGAATTCTTGAAAATCCCCTCCATTAATTGTTTCTGCTGACGCCGCTAACGTAATTACTCCTCCCTGATACTTACATTTTACCAAGACGATCACAGAAACCGTGGTACTAGATTTAGCTAAGAATTGTACGGTTGCTGTTCTGCCAGAGATATCTGTATAACGCGGGTTTTGCCACTCAAATCCGCATGATGTGCCTGCGGTTACTGTCATTGCAGCATAGTTTTTAGACTCTCTATTTTTTTGATACTGATCGCCCGATGCATATCTTGATACGCTAAACGTTCCATTTGAATTAATGAAACAGTTGCCAAATACATTCATCCTTCCGTTTTTAACAGTAAATGAATCAGGCCCTCCAGATGCTAGATTTCCGTTCAGCGATTTTATGAAATTCCCATTAATATCAATTATTTTAACAGCATTATTGGTTTTGTTTATTAACGGCATTCCGCCTGACGATATATTACCGACATAAATTGACTGACCAGGAACATCGTTAACTTCAATAACTGGCGCATTGACATTAGGGTTTGTAATGGTAACGTCGTCAATTACGAGATCAATAATCGCTACCGTGTTATTTCCGGCAGCGATCAGCCGATTCGACTGTTGTGAATGATTATTGAAATAGATATTTTTTATTTTTATGCCATACATTGGCATTGTCGACATAGATGGCTCTGCATCTTTATCTCCGATAAGTATTTGCTTTCCACCTCCAAAAAAACACTCAGCATATAGGCCGTCTATACAGCTAAATGCGGACGGATATTGTAAAACAACAGCGTTTTCAGCATGTTCACAAGCGTTATCTCTGATAATATTGAATACGGCGCTTGCGGTTAACATACTTCCACCAAGCTCTGATCCACCAAACCAAACCTTATTTCCAGTAAAAAGCAACCTGCTATTTCCACTGCGTCGTATTGATGATTCCCCACCGTCATCTATCGCTTTACAGAAATTTCCTTTTTTATCTGTGTAGTCTTTAAATATGCTGTTCGATACGGTGGGCCACCAATTTTGCCCTTTGAAATTAATTGCATATTTTGATGGCTCTCCATTATTTATGATGCGCACATTTTCTATCACGGCGGTTAATCCAGTGAATGGCTCAAATGTTGCAATTTCCGGAGTTCCGCCAATCGCTGTGAAGTTTTTTAACCGATAGTTGTCCTGTGAAAAATTAGCAATTTGTGTAAGTCCATTTACACCGAGTTTAAATATCACTCCTGATGAAGGGACAACATAATCAGATGTTGATGCAAAATCTATAATAACCGGAGATTCAAACGTATAGTTGCCAATGGTTTTCCCATCATCACTAACCGGATTATAATGAACTTCCCCAGAATATGTGCCTTCTTTTTGCATAGTTGTTATGTGACCTACATAACGTCTCCATGAGTTATCGAACTCGCGTTTATTAAATTCTAGATATTCATCTAATGTCTGATCACCCTTTCCTATAAGGTAGGTCCCAGTGCTGGAAGACAGGTCGATTCTTAATTGATCCGGTTCATACTTCAGAACGTTAGGGAAATAAAATTGCTGCTCATTGTAGGCATCGTAAATCGCCATCGAATGACCTTGAACGGTAACGAACTTGGCAATTTGTTCGTTGTATACCGGATAGCCGCCAGCATTAATAACGATTGGCTGTGCTACTGGTACGTGGCTGCCATCCTCGTTTTCGACATAGACCTGAATCTGATTGGCTGGGATGGTTGGATCGGTATCAATGGCTCCAATGTAAATCTTACCGTTGGCATTAGCCTTGAACGAATGGGCAAGAGAGAAATATTGAGAAGGCATTGATACAACGATATTAGGGATAAGTGAATCCGCCATTATTTATTTTCTCCGGGCGTTAGTAGTCACCGAGGACATTACTAACATCGCGGTTTGTTAATCAATGAGGGGCAGGTCAATAGCTGCGTACACAACAAACACAATTTATAACCCATGGTCATTTGTCGAATGTGACTTCACGCACTGGTCGAGGCGACGACCAGTATTCACCTGAATCTATCGGCAGAACATGGGGCAATATTTTACGGCGTGCAGGTATGCAACACAGACGGGCATACGAGACAAAAAACACATACGCATGTTGGGGGCTTCGACTGGCGTCAATCCGAGCTTCATTGCCTCGTAGCAAGAGCCACATCAGCACAGGTGGTAGACTCACGTTGTCACAACGACA
>NZ_JAAVXH010000011.1:0-986 GCF_012273755.1 Dickeya sp. CFBP 2040 | reverse complement strand
CATGCACAAAAAAGATATCAAGTTTTTTTGCATATTTTTTTGCGAAAATATTTTAAAAATCGCAACTATTCCAGTGACGATAATTTAAAGCACTGTCATTTTTATGCTTAAAAATGACATAGAAACTGACTACAGAGTCAGGAAAGCTCACCGTGCAGTCAGGAATACTGACCACAAAGTCAGGAACACTGACCGTACAGTCAGTCGCATACTTTCGTCCTAAGTCTTATACCGTAAGGGCTACAGGCCGATTTTTCCTTAATTTAATTTTGCAAGAAGTAAGAGATAATACTTAAGAGGATTAAAAGAAACCGGGCGATTTTTATGATCGCCATACAGGGTTTCAACATTAAAAGTGATTAGTCATTTATGAGTAAAATTTGCATTTTTTATTGTGAAGCTTTCCTTCCTATTTTATTAAAACCTTTTTTTGAAAATCACCATCTTCTATGAGCTAACGCTCATGTGCTATCGAAAACGATGAACCTGTTTTCATGAGCACGGCTACGCCCTAACTCTGATATAAATATTTTTATATTGATAATGTGTTTTTCGATGATTGATGATGAAAGAGGAAAAGATCTATTTTAGATCGTTTTATCACCAAGTTAATAATTTGATCCTATGTTTAAACATAGCATTACCGCGATAACATATAGCATTTGCTCTTAAACGTATAGGAAAACTATATTTAAAGAAGCAGCACTTCGTGATTGTCCGAAACAATCACATTGCTGGAACAGGGCTTGCCCCTGTTAGTGATGGATTTATCCATAAAGAATTGCGGCGACAGCCGCCAATAAAATAAAGGTAAAACAATTGCAGTATTCCTAAGATGCCAGCAGCGCTTCGTGATTGTATGAAACAATCACATCGCTGAATATAAATACAAAGAAAAATCATGCAAAATAACAAGGTGCCATTTGTTTGGCACAAGTTTCCCTTTTACTATATTAGTACTAGATATTACGGCCCGTTTTTAACTT
>NZ_JAAVXH010000010.1:0-219 GCF_012273755.1 Dickeya sp. CFBP 2040 | reverse complement strand
CAATCAGAATGTCTTTAACACCGCGATTTTGCAGGTCGCTTAATACCGACAGCCAGAAGTTAGCCCCCTCACTTTCTGACAGATACAGGCCCAGAACTTCCTTTTTACCTTCCAGATTCAGGGCCAGCACGGTGTAAACCGCTTTGCTCTGATAGCGGCCATCTTCCCGGATTTTATAGTGAATAGCGTCCAGCCAGACGAAGGGATAAACCTGCTCCA
>NZ_JAAVXH010000009.1:0-208 GCF_012273755.1 Dickeya sp. CFBP 2040 | reverse complement strand
TTGAATTGCTGACCAGCGGTAAGTTAGGTGTCGAACTGGATGAGTTTGGTCGTAACTGCGCCGGTCAGTTGATCCCTTATATCCGTGCGATGCAGAGTAACCTGCGTAATACCGTACAGACTATCCATGACAGTTCGTCAGTCATTTACAGCGGCAGCAGCGAAATCCGGCAGGGTAATGACGAACTGTCGCGCCGTACCGACCAGCA
>NZ_JAAVXH010000008.1:0-955 GCF_012273755.1 Dickeya sp. CFBP 2040 | reverse complement strand
TCATTCCTTTTTGATTGTATATTACTGGAATGACACAGAATTTCTAACACTCCCCTATTTTCTGGTTTTCATTATGCCTTTTTATAAAACATAAAACGAAATAATGACGCATGATAACCATGAACTCTCTTATTAGCGGTGACTCTCTGACTGGGATCGCTTTTGCCTGTACTGGCTTATATGGCCTCAGGTCTACGACGGATCAGGATAGTTTCGTACTCCAGTGCTGTCGTCATTCAGCTTCATGGTCAGAGTGATCAACACTTTACTGATACAGGTAGTGCGCTGCAAAAAGAGCGCAATACCTGTCATCATCTCAATCCGTGGATACACGATCAGCAGATGAAGACAAACTTGTTACCAGTTGGCCGTCTTCAAACCGGAGCAACTGATCCGCCGCCCATTAGTCAAAAGCACAGATTGGTGCGTTTTCAGCGAGAGGGTCAGCAGTGGCGTACTGCTTCACCCGCATAGCGATTTCCAGATAGCCCAGCTTTTCTATCTTTTTGATGGGAACCAGCAGATCGCCTGTATCCAGTTCAGCAATGTCCTTGTTACCGATGTCAGGAAACAGATAGGTTTCAATACGGGTCCAGACCGAACGCTGATAATCTTCCGACCATGTGGTTTTGGTGGCAAACCAGCTTTTGGCTACCGTTTTGAAAGCGCGGGTATTGTTGCGTTTTTCCTGAATCGCTTTGTTATCAGCCTGCTTTTTAGCGCTCGGATCAATTCCCGCCGCTAACAGCTTTTTGGCATCATCGCGTCGTTGTCTTGCATCAGCCAGTGAAACAGCCGGGTAGACGCCTAAAGCGAGTATTCTTTGCTCTTTTCGAAACGATAAGACAAGCGCCAGTATTTAGATCCATTAGGATGTGTAGTCCCTCCAGTTTTTAGTACCACCGCCAATGAGGATCTCCGGCCAGTTTTTGCCTTGCATAGATAACGGGTGGCA
>NZ_JAAVXH010000007.1:0-42220 GCF_012273755.1 Dickeya sp. CFBP 2040 | reverse complement strand
TTCCCGACAGGAAGTCAAGCGATACGTGCCTGATTTCCTGCTGAAACTGCGCTGGCGTGTCGCCGTTGCCGTGTCAGTGGAGGCGCATTATAGGGACTTCTCCGTCGCTGACAAGTACTAATTTCAAAAATAATTTTGACCGCTCAATATTCACTCGCCCACTATGTTTAATGACAATTTTTCGAGTGAATGGAAGCCATAACGGCGTAAAACCGGCCAAAGCGCCGCGACTTTAGGCGTGATAGACAAGCAATAAGCCAGATTTTTCTCCGTTGAGCATTTAGGATTGTCTAAATGGTCTATCAACCATGCCGTTCTGCGAGCAATTGCCGAGCCAGAGTCAACCAAACGCGTACCATCAGGCAGTACACGCTGTAACTCTTCAGTCAATAACGGGAAATGCGTACACCCTAATACAACCGTATCCGGAGGTTCAGGCAACTTCAGCCACGGACGCAGAATTTTGCGCAATGTATCCTCAGAAACCGGCTCCCCCTGTAATTTTGCTTCAGCAAACTCTACTAATTCTGCGGAACCCAACAGCAAAATCTGACAGTCATGAGCAAAACGAGAAATAAGTTCATGAGTATAAGAACGCTGGACCGTCGCCCTGGTTGCCAGCAGGCCAACCACGCCATTTCGGGTAAGTTTTGCAGCGGGTTTCACCGCAGGAACTACCCCTACGACAGGGAAATCAAAACGTGCGCGTAATGCGGGTAGCGAAATTGTACTCGCGGTATTACAGGCAATGATCACTAAAGATAGCGGATGCTGCTTTTCCACTGAATCAACAATAGAGACTACTCGTTCAATAATGAATTGCTCAGGCTTTTCACCGTAGGGAAAAGCCTCATTATCAAAAGCGTAGATATAATGTAAGTCCGGCAGTAATTTGCGAACCTCATCATAAACAGACAAACCACCCACCCCGGAATCAAACACAAGGACTGTGGGGCGGGCGGGTAAATCAGAAACTATAGCTTCCGGTAAGATAGTATTCTCGCCCTGCAGTTCGGTAGCCATACGCCGTCTCATAATTCTTATCGAACAGGTTGGCTATTCTAGCACGAACTGTCAGATGTGAGGTGACGGGATATGATGCAGCGATGTCCCACAGACTTACACCGCCTAATCCAATTGTCTGGTAAGTATTATAATCTGTATCATAGCGCTGACCGAGATAATGATATGTCAGAGACCAATCAATATCGACAACCATCCAATCCAACTGATATTTGAATTGCTGTTTGGCACGGCGCAATAACACTTTATTTGTTAGACTGTTGCGCGGATCGAGGTAATCAAAAGAAACCTTATGGTTCAGAGGACCAGTCTCAAAGGATGCGGTTCCTTCGACACCTTTAATTCGCGCTTGCCGAATATTGCTGAAATGGTTTGTTGAGTCATAATCAATAAGATTGTCAATGTCATTGCGATAGCCAGAGAGTCTCCAGTTAACAGGCCCCGTTAGGCCTTCAAAACCACCTTCCCACTGTTTGCTTTCTTCTGGCTTAAGATTGCGATTACCGTATTTTTCACTGTATACCTGATTCAGATTCGGCGCTTTAAAGGCTGTACCATAAGAGGCAAAAACACTGTACCCCTCAACAAATTCCCAGGCGGCGCTGGACTGCCAGGTGTTATGCCAACCAAATTCGTTATTATCATCCCCTCTTACTGAGCCTTCTAACGTCACACTCTGTATTTTTTGTTGGGCAGTGGCATAGATACCGACGTTACGTTGCTCATGTCCAGCAACCACGTAATTGGTGCCCGGTTGTGAAGTTTGTTTTTGCCAGTCAACACCAGAACTGACAGTACCCGTACCAACAGCAACCACATTACCCCACTGGAGATTGTATTGCTGCACATCATCCATCGTTGAGGCAGGGCCGTAACGCCCATTAACAGGGTCAAAATTCAGATCCTTAGTATGGCTATAGCTTGCAATTAATTGGCTGGAATAGATATCCCGGCTAAACCGCAATCCTGCATCCCAAGATTGGCTGTAAAGCTGTCGAATATCCGGTGTCCCTAATAGCACCGTATAATCATCATTATATGCCTGATATCCATCATAATCCGACCTATTATCAAAGCCATAGCCACGTAAGAAGCCGCTAAATTCGTCATTGAAGCGATGCTCAACAGCACCGTAAATGGACTTACTCATAAAGCCATCACGATCAGGCTGACGCGGCGCATCTCCTGCGGCAATATCGAATCCTTTGGTGTAGGTGTAATTGCCCGCCAATGTTGCCGTTGTGCTATCACTCAGTGCTTGCTGGGTTGATGCATCGTAGGATTGATAACCTTTCGATCCCACACCAGCGGTTAATGTCATGCCGTTCTTTTCTCTGGTGGTAATGATATTGACCACACCGCCAATGGAGTCAGAACCATAGACCGCAGAACGCGCACCACGTATGTATTCAACACGTTGCACCAGAGATAGAGGAATTTGGCTAAGATCTGATGAACCACTCACACCTGCTTGGTTCAAACGAACACCATCAATCAATAACAACACATGGCTAGAGTTCGTCCCACGAATAAATAGCGAACTCTGTTGCCCCAACCCACCATTCTGCCCAATATCCACCCCCGGCAATCGCCGCATTACGTCAACCAAACTTTTTGACTGCCAGCGATCAATATCATCACGCGTCACCACGGTCGTGGGTGCCAGTACGGAAGAAATGGGCTGGGGAAAACGGTTGGCGGTGACGACCATCGCGTCATTACTATTTTGCTGTGCATTTTCGCTACCCTGCGCCCATCCTGAAAAAGCCGTGGCTATCATCGCCGCCAGCATCGTTATTTTTTTATTAAGCATAGTTAAGAAGCATCCAAACTGAATTGGCAGGATGCCGCACCCTCATGATCGATAGCACGCGATGACCATGAAATATTGCGACGTATTCCGGCAGGTCTTCGGGCTTGGGTGCTGCCAACATCACTGGCTCGGCAACGATGACTTCCCATCCGTCAGGACAGTGTCTGCATCATGCTATCGTTGCCCGTTCCCCTTACCGCTGCGCGTCAGCTCCAGATTCGCACTGGATTCCCTTTTCACTTGCGAGGCAAGACCGGATACCCATGCTACGATCGAGGCAGGTGGATGTCTAGACTTCCATTTTGGATAAGCGAATCCGTGCAGCAAGGCTGGACATCCCTTCTGGATACCCTACAATCGCGCCCTGAAAACGATCTATCACTATCGCAACATCATCCCAGCCGCTTTTTAGATGAGACCATCATGACGCCAGAGATTCTGCCCATCGACCAGTATGACGCCCAGCTTGAAGAAAAAACCGGGCGCCTCGGTGCCATGATGGCTCCCTTCGATGCGCCAGCACCAGCCGTATTCCGCTCGCCGGTTAGCCACTACCGGATGCGTGCAGAGTTTAGGATCTGGCATGACGGCGATGACCTGTACCACATTATTTTCGATCAGCAGACCAAACAGCGGATCCGGGTCGATCAGTTTCCGGCGGCCAGCGAGCTAATTAACCGCCTGATGCCGGAGCTGCTTAATGTATTGCGAGCCGAACCGGTGCTGCGGCGCAAGTTGTTTCAGATTGATTATCTCTCCACGCTGAGTGGTGAAATTGCCGTTTCCTTGCTTTACCACAAAGCGCTGGATGACGAGTGGCAGCAGCGTGCCCGCCTGTTGTGTGATCAACTACGCGGTCAGGGTTTTGCTCTACAGTTGATTGGCCGGGCGACTAAAACCAAAATTTGTCTGGACCGGGATTACGTGGATGAATGTCTGCCGGTCGCTGGTCGCCAGATGATTTATCGTCAGGTGGAAAACAGTTTCACCCAGCCTAATGCGATGATGAATATTCAGATGCTGGAGTGGGCGCTGTCAGTAACACAAGGCGCGACAGGCGATTTGCTGGAACTGTACTGCGGCAACGGCAATTTTTCACTGGCGCTGGCGCGCAATTTCGAGCGGGTACTGGCAACCGAAATCGCCAAGCCGTCAGTCGCAGCAGCGCAATACAATATCGCCGCCAACCAGATTGATAACGTGCAGATTATTCGCATGGCGGCGGAAGAGTTTACTCAGGCGATGAACGGGGTGCGCCAGTTCAACCGGCTGCAAGGCATCGATCTGGCTGGCTATCGCTGTGAAACTATCTTCGTCGATCCGCCACGCAGCGGACTGGATGACAGCACAGTAAAACTGGTGCAGGCGTATCCGCGTATTTTGTACATCTCCTGCAATCCGCAAACACTGTGCGCCAACCTGGAAACCTTGAATCAAACACACCGAATCAGTCAGTTAGCACTGTTTGATCAGTTTCCTTATACCCACCACATGGAATGTGGCGTGCTACTGGAAAAACGCCAGTAACCTCACCACCGATTAAGGTGTATTGATATCACTGCCGGGCTTATGAGCCCGCAGTTTTACGACCAACCACAGCGCCAGCGCCACGCAAAGTATCGACGGCACAAAATTAGAGCCGAGCTGTGGGTACTCGGCACGCACAATCGCACTGTAAAGCAACAAGCCGAACAGAAAGCAGCCCGCCGCTAACAGCGGCGTACCTTTAGGCATCGCATGATGCATATAACGCTGATGCAGACAGTAAACCGACAGAACCAATGCAATCAGCGGAAAAATAGAAAACGGTACGACAGAACTGAACATGGCAACAAAGGAACCATTCGCCGACAAACCGGCCACCATCGCCAGCACCAACGTACTTTTCTCTGAATTTATCTGCTCAGTCATGATGTTTCCTCAGATTATCCCTCAGGATAAGTGAACCCCTTACCCTGCTCTTTGCGATACCAGTAATAAGCCCCTTTGGCAATCATGCGCAGTTGCAACACTAACCGCTCTTCCAGTTGACGTCGCTGTTCAAGATCGACATCCAGCGCTTCCGCGCCGGCGCTGAATACAATCGTGACCATCGCTTCGGCCTGCGCTTCTGCAAAACTGCGCGGAATATGATTTTCGACTTCAAGATAGTCGGCCAGTTCAGCGATAAAATGCTGAATTTCACGCGCCACAGCAGCGCGAAACGCAGCCGACGTGCCAGAGCGCTCGCGCAATAGCAACCGAAAGGCGTTGGGGTTGTTGCCGATGAATTCCATGAACGTCGATACCGATGTTCTGATCACACTGCCGCCGCTTTTGACGATACGCTGGCGTGCTTGTCGCATTAGTTGACGCAACATCAGCCCACTGTCATCCACCATCGTCAGCCCCAGCTCATCTACGTCACGGAAATGGCGATAAAATGAAGTCGGGGCGATACCCGCTTCACGGGCTACTTCACGCAAACTCAGGCTGGCAAAACTGCGTTCAGCGCTCAACTGGCTGAAAGCGGCCTCGATCAGGGAACGACGAGTTCGTTCTTTTTGTTGTGCTCTGACACCCATTATCCTGCCTGCAGTCATTGGCTCTCCTTATCGTCAAGGGAAGCACTATAACAAAATTTACTCTCTACATACTGCGCCAAAATTTGTCATAGTAAAAATGTGATCCTGCGTTCCCATACAGATATCAGGGATGATTGGGTTATCATCAGGAGGCTGTTACAATAGCGTTATTAACTTGTATAAAAACAGGTGGTTCCTACCATGTCCATACAACAGCAATACGACTATGATGCCATCGTGATTGGTTCTGGTCCGGGCGGTGAAGGGGCGGCCATGGGGCTTGCCAAGCAAGGCGCGAAAGTTGCCGTGATAGAACGGCATTATAATGTCGGCGGGGGCTGTACCCACTGGGGAACCATCCCTTCCAAAGCTCTGCGACAAGCCGTCAGCCACATCATCGAATTCAACCAAAACCCGCTTTATAGCGACAACACCCGCGTCATCAGTTCTTCATTTTCCGCTATCCTGCGCCACGCCGATAGTGTGATAGGTCAGCAAACCCGTATGCGTCAGGGCTTCTACGAACGTAATCACTGTGAGCTGTTTTCCGGTGAAGCACGATTTATCGATGCGCATACCGTCGCCGTTTACTACCCGGACGACACCCACGACACGCTAACCGCCACGAATATCATTATCGCCAGCGGTTCACGGCCTTATCACCCAGCAGGAGTAGACTTCGATCATCCTCGTATCTACGACAGCGATTCTATTCTTGATTTGGATTATGAACCCAAGCACGTGATCATCTATGGCGCAGGGGTGATCGGCTGTGAATATGCATCGATCTTCCGGGGTTTAAACGTAAAAGTCGATCTGATCAATACCCGTGATCGGCTGCTGGCGTTTCTCGATCAGGAAATGTCCGACGCCCTGTCCTATCACTTCTGGAATAGCGGCATCGTGATTCGCCACAACGAGGAATTCGAACGGATCGAAGGGTTGGATGACGGTGTCATCATTCACCTGAAATCCGGTAAAAAAATGAAGGCAGATTGCCTGCTCTACGCCAATGGCCGTACCGGCAATACCGAAACGCTAAGGCTGGAAAATGTTGGACTGGAAGCAGACGGTCGCGGCCTGCTAAAGGTTAACAGCATGTACCAGACCGCCCAGGCACACATCTACGCCGTGGGTGATGTGATCGGTTATCCCAGTCTGGCATCAGCCGCCTATGATCAGGGCCGCATCGCCGCGCAGGCGATCACCAAAGGCGACGCCAGCGCGCACCTGATCGAAGACATTCCTACCGGCATTTACACTATTCCAGAGATCAGTTCCGTCGGTAAAACCGAACAGGAGCTTACGGCCATGAAAGTGCCGTATGAAGTGGGCCGCGCCCAGTTCAAACATCTGGCGCGAGCACAAATTGTCGGAATGAACGTCGGTAGCCTGAAAATCCTGTTCCACCGCGATACCAAGCAGATTCTGGGTATTCATTGCTTTGGCGAGCGGGCCGCCGAAATCATTCACATCGGTCAGGCCATCATGGAGCAAAAAGGCGAGGGCAACACCATTGAGTACTTTGTGAACACCACATTCAACTACCCGACTATGGCCGAAGCCTATCGGGTAGCAGCACTGAACGGCCTAAACCGGTTATTTTGATAACCGATGGGCTGACCAAGCCAGACACGTAATGATACAAACCGTTTAATTAGGCTGGCTGGTTTGCCAACTGTTCCATGTGGAGTTGCATGTGCTCGCGCACCGACTCGGCCAGCTGTTCATAACGGCCACGCAACGGCGAACCCGGACGATACACCAGCGCGATGGTGCGTTTGGGTTCCGGTTTGTAGCAAGGCAGATAGCACACGCCATCGCGTACCCGTTCCTGCGGCACCGCCAGCGAGGGCAGCAATGTAATACCGCTGCCCGCCGCAACCATATTGCGCAGGGTTTCGAGACTGGTGGCGCGGAAATGGGTATCTTCATCCGCACCAGCCTGAAAACAGAATCCCATTGCCTGATCACGCAGACAGTGCCCGTCCTCCAGCATCAACAGCTTTTCGCCCGACAAGTCGGACATCGCAACCCGCTCCCGATTCGCCCAAGGGTGATCCTGATAAATTGCCAGCTTCATCGGCTCATCAAACAACGGCACTTCGATAAAGGCTTCCGACTCTTTCACCATCGCCAGAATGGCGCAATCCAGCTTACCACTGTCAAGCTGAGCCAGCAGTTGGTGAGTCTGAGCTTCATGCAGATACATTTCCAGCTTCGGGAAAGTACGATGCAACATCGGGATAATCTGGGGCAACAAGTAAGGGCCAACAGTCGGGATCAGGCCGATATGCAGTGGGCCGGACATGGTTTCGCCCTGCTGGCTGGCCATCTCCTTTAGCACTTTCACTTCGCGCAGTACGGTTCTGGCCTGTTCGACCAGCAACAGCCCCGCCTGAGTGAACAACACCTTGCGACTGGTTCTTTCAAGCAGCATAACCCCCAGTTCATCTTCCAATTTTCGGATCTGTCCACTCAGCGTGGGTTGACTGACGTGGCAGGAATCTGCAGCGCGGCGAAAATGGCGATGCTCTGCCAACGCGACCAGATACTCTAAATCCCGAATATTCATGCCCTGATTCCTCTCAAAATGATAGCCCCTAGCGATAGATAGGATAGCAACGAACGATTAGTCCTATCAACTTTTGATGATCAATAATATCCCTAACCAAACGAGTCCTGACCACTGACGGATTCAACCTAACAGAACTTTTCGACCAGTAGGGACTAAATAATGTTTGTAAGCCAAGAAGGCAAAAAAATTCCGTCAGTAACTTTCCATACTCGCCAAGGCGATCAATGGGTTGACGTGACGACTGAAGAACTCTTCAACAACAAGACTGTAGTCGTCTTTTCTTTACCAGGGGCTTTTACTCCAACCTGCTCTTCAAGCCATTTGCCACGCTATAACGAGTTGGCTGCGGTATTCAAGCAATTTGGCGTCAATGCAGTTCTATGTGTATCGGTGAACGATACTTTTGTGATGAATGCCTGGAAAGCGGACCAAAACGCAGAAAATATTACGTTTATTCCCGATGGCAACGGTGAATTCACCCGTGCTATGAACATGCTGGTCGAAAAAGCGGAATTGGGCTTCGGTCCCCGCTCCTGGCGTTACTCGATGTTGGTTCGCCACGGCGTGGTGGAAAAAATATTCGTTGAACCCAACAAACCGGGCGACCCGTTTGAAGTTTCTGACGCCGACACCATGCTGAAGTACCTTGCTCCACACTATAACGTTCAGGAATCTGTTTCGCTGTTTACCAAACCCGGCTGCCCGTTTTGCGCTAAAGCCAAACAGTTGCTGCAGGATCGCGGTATTCAGTATGAAGAAATCATGCTGGGTAAAGATGCCACCACCGTAAGCCTGCGGGCCGTGACCGGACGTAGTACCGTGCCTCAGGTGTTTATCGGCGGTCGCCATATCGGCGGCAGCGAAGAACTTGAAACCTTCCTGACGATATAATTTTTATAAGCCAACGAAACTTTGGCGGGCTTCGGCCCGCCCTTTTTTTATTCCCATTCCTTTAGCTTTAAACACAAACGCCCACCCGGATATCTCCGGACGGGCGTTTGGCCGATAATGGGGCTGGATATCAGCCGTGTGCAACCGGGCGTACACCCAGCGTATGACAAATAGCGTAACTCAGTTCCGCACGGTTCAGGGTATAAAAGTGGAAATCCTTCACCCCTTCCCGACTTAAGATCTTCACCATATCCATAGCGATTGAAGCACCGACCATCTTGCGGGTTTCCGGGTCGTCATCCAGACCTTCAAACATGGCGGTCATCCAGTTGGGTACTCGCACATTGGTCATGGTGGCGAAACGCTGCAACTGCTTGAAGTTCGACACGGGCAAAATACCGGGTACGATTTCCACATCAATACCGGTCGTAACACAACGGTCCCGAAAACGCAGATAGCTCTCCACATCAAAAAAGAACTGCGTGATGGCACGACTGGCACCGGCATCAATCTTACGTTTGAGGTTGATCAGGTCTGCCTGCGCGCTTTTTGCTTCCGGATGCACTTCAGGATAAGCCGCGACTGAAATATCAAAATCGCCCACTTCTTTGAGCAAAGAAACCAGATCAGAGGCGTACATCTCCGGTTTACCACCGCCCGGCGGCAAATCACCGCGCAAAGCGACGATGTGGCGGATACCGCTCTGCCAGTAGTCTTGAGCAATGGCTTTCAGTTCGTCGCGGGATGCATCAATGCAGGTAAGATGCGGCGCGGCTTCCAGACCGGTACGCTCCTTGATGCCTTTGATAATGCTGTGAGTGCGGTCACGCTCGCCGGAGTTGGCGCCATAGGTTACCGACACGAATTTGGGTTTCAGGCTGCTGAGGCGGTCAATCGAGTTCCACAGCGTTTCTTCCATCTCACTGGTGCGCGGTGGGAAAAACTCAAAGGAAACGTTAATCCTGCCCTGTAATTCCGCCAGATTCTGGTTCAGCGCTTCCCGATGGTTCGCGTGGAAAAAACTCATATCCTTACCTCGATTAGCCATTATCATCGTTATCTTCTACAAACGTCTATACGTTTAGACGTCTATATAGAAAATGACCGAATCCGATTAAAGAGTCAACGCTTTTCAACGTGTTCAATGCTGATGTTTGTTCATACAACATGAAGAAAATTCACGGTTATAGACGGTAGGCTAGCCCGACCCCGTCACAGACGAAGCACAGATAACATGTAAGGAATACGTATTCAGTATTGGCAAAAAACGCGCCCCTTGCCACCCGCGTGTCCAGGATATAAAAAAGCCTGCGATTGCAGGCTTCAAAGCAGAATGGGTTAAGACTATCAGGACGCAGATTCGTCGTGCGCCACCATTACAGCAGTTGCGCCAGACGATTGAGATCCGACTGAATCGCCCCTGCGGTCACATCGCGGCCAGCGCCAGGGCCACGGATCACCAACGGGTTATCACGATACCAGCGGCTTTCAATTGCAAACACGTTATCGCACGGTAACAGCGCCGCCAGCGGATGATCCTCCCGCACGGCCTCCACACCTACGCGTGCCTTGCCGTTACTATCGAAACGGGCGACATAGCGCAGCACCAACCCCATCTCCCTGGCGGCTTCCAACCGTTGTAGCATCTGCTCATTCAACGGCTCGCCATCTTCAAAGAACTGATCCACCGAGCTGCTCTCACAACCAGCAGGCACCAACGACTCTACCCGCACCTGAGTGGGTTCTATCTCATAACCTGCTTCACGCGCCAGAATCACCAACTTGCGCATCACGTCTTTACCGGAAAGATCGACACGCGGGTCCGGCTCGGTCAATCCCTGCTGCCAGGCCTGATCCACCAGTTCAGTAAAAGGGACTGTCCCGTCAAACTGCAGGAAGATCCATGACAACGTGCCGGAGAATATGCCGCTGATAGCCAAAATACTGTCGCCGCTTTCACGCAGATCTCTTACGGCATAGTTCACCGGCAACCCGGCGCCAACGGTCGCGTTATACAGCCAATGGCGCCCGGTTTTGGCGAATGCGTCGCGGATCTGGCGGTAATTATCGCCGCCGGACGCCCCCGCCAGTTTGTTGGCGCTAATCACATGGAAACCATAGCTGGCGAAATCCAGATAGAGATCGGCAACCGACTGACTGGCGGTAACATCCAGCACCACCAGATCGTCGTACGGGTGAGCACGCATCCACAGGAACAATTCATCATCGTCACGTTCCTGCGCTTCGTCGCCAAAGAAAGCCAGCACACGGCTGGCATCCAACCCTTCGTAACTCAGCAGACTACGGGAACTGTCCACCACGCCCGCCAGCGTAAATTCAAAACCGGTACGTGCCGAAATCAGGCTCTGCTCACGGGCGAACAGCTCCAGCCAGCGTGAACCGATGTTGCCTTTGCCGAACAGCACCAGCCCGATGCGTTTTTCCGCCCGGAACAACGAATGATGCAGGCCACGCACCAGATGCTCGGTTGGCCCGACACGCAGCACCGCCACCAGGCTGATATCATCTTCCGCCTGCCAGACAAACTCGATCGGCTGGTCACGCAGTTGCTGGTAAAAACGGTGGCTATGCAACGGATTACGACAAACGCCAGCCCCCACCAACGCCACCAGCGCCAGTCCATCGCGCAAATGGAGCGACACCGGCAACGCCGCCAACTCCAGAACCTGCCAGGCGCTACGCACCACTTCCGAGGTGTAGCACAGTTGCAGCAGATTACGGTCCTGATGCACACCCAACGCCAGTGGCCGGATTTGAGCTTTTTGCAGCAACTGTTCGACGTCTTTGTGCATACGAGCAAAATCATGGTCTGCCGGTACGCCTATCTCTATCAGGCAAACATCATCATGACTGGTGACTATCTTGGCACCGGTGCCGGAGGCTAGCACACGCTCAATACGGGTAGACCCTTGTTCAGGCTGGTAACTGCATCGCAATTGCAGGTCGATATCACTGCCGGAAACCGGCTGAAGGGTTCGGGCGTGTAATACCGGCGCAGCCAGACGCGCCAGTTCACTGGCTTCATCCAACCGAAGCAACGGCAACAGGCAGGCGTCTTCAACTTTGCGTGGGTCAGCGCTATAGACGCCGGCCACGTCACTCCAGATGGTGACACGCTCGGCACCCGCCAGCGCGCCAATTTGTGTGGCGGAATAATCACTGCCGTTACGGCCCAGCAGAACGGTTTCACCCGCATTGTTACTGCTGATAAAGCCGGTGATAACCAGCCGTTGCCCGGTATGTTGGGTAAGCAGCTGTTGCAGCAACGGCCAGGAGCAGCCTTCATCGACTTGCGGCTGCGCGGCGCGCTCGGCACGCAGGAAAGTACGCGCATCCAGCCAGGTTGCCGGCAGGTTTTTCTGATTCAGGACCGCCGCCATCAGCCGTGCAGACCAGATTTCGCCGTGGCCGACCACTTCGGCATAAGCTGCATCGGTGATCTTGCCATCCAGCAACGCGGCCAGACGTTCCAGATCACGAATCAATTCATTAATCAGCGGTGCTGCCGTTTCGGCTGGCAGCAAACCAGAAATCAGCTCGCTTTGATAACGGCGCAACGATTGTTGTACCTGATGAGCGGAAATCCGGTCTGACTGGCTAAGGTTCAACCAGTTAATTAACTGATTCGTGGTGCTGCCTGCCGCCGATACCACCATCAAATCGCCAGCCTGGCTGTAATCAGCCATAATGCCGGCGACGCGCTGATAACATTTCACATCCGCCAGGCTGCTGCCGCCGAATTTGTGCAGTTGCCGTCCCTTCACGGCTACTGCTATTCCTAACGCACTCATTGTTACCTCTTGGCTGCTGCCTGAAATGCTCTGTCCAGGTCGGCGACCAAATCATCACCATCTTCAATCCCGACAGAAATACGCAATAACGTCTCCGAGATACCAGCAGCGGCGCGTGCCTGCGGCGACATACCAGCGTGAGTCATGGTAGCGGCATGAGAAATCAGGCTTTCCACGCCACCCAGCGACTCTGCCAGCGTGAACAACTCCAGTGGAGCCAGAAAACGACGCAGGGTGTCTTCATCGCCATCCAGCTCAAAACTCAGCATCGCGCCAAAACCAGACTGCTGCCGACAGGCAACCTCATGACCGGCATTCCCAAGTAAAGAAGGATGATACAACGCCTTCACCAGCGGCTGATGCCGCAAATACTCGACAATTTGTAGCGCATTCTTCTGCGCCATCGCCATACGCGGTGCCAGTGTGCGCAAACCGCGCAGCAGCAGGTAGCTGTCGAAAGCCGCGCCGGTTACACCAATATTGTTGGCCCACCAAGCCAGTTCCGTCACTACCTCAGGATCGCGGGCAATCACCGCGCCAGCCACTACGTCCGAGTGACCATTCAGGTATTTGGTGCAGGAATGCACCACCAGATCCGCCCCCAGCTTCAGTGGATTTTGCAAAGCCGGACTCAGGAAGGTGTTATCCACCACGCTCACCGCCCCCACTTCACGCGCAGCCTGGCAGATAGCCGCGATATCCACGACTCGTAATAGCGGGTTGCTGGGGCTTTCCACCAGCACCAGCTTCGGATTTTCCGCCAGCGCCGCCTTCAGGTCAGCCTCATTGCCCTGATCGACAAATTTCACCCGATAAGCGCCGCGTTTGCTCAGGCTGTCAAACAAACGATAGCTGCCGCCGTAACAATCGTGTGGCGCGACCAGCAGGTCACCAGGCCGCAGGAATACCGTACACACCAACATAATCGCCGACATACCGCTGCTGGTCATCACTGCGCCAGCGCCCCCCTCCAATTCCGCCAGCGCACGCTGAACGACATCACGGGTCGGATTACCGCGCCGGGAATAGTCATGTACTCTAGGTTGATTAAAACCGGTGAAGTTGTAGGTGCTGGAAAGATTGATTGGGGGAACAACGCAACCGAACTGTTCGTCATTGTTCAACCCACTGCGGACTGCGATAGTAGCCTGTTTACGCGTCATCGGTGCTTTTCCTGACTGAAAGACTGAGGTAGAGAAAAGTAGAGAGTAAACCCGGAGAATATAGACGTCAATACATCTGGACTTCTAAACTTCTTTGCGTATAGATTGAGCATCCCTGGAATAATCGTTAGAATTATGGTGTTTTACGCCAGTGACTGTTTTTATCACGATCAATATGTAAGGTATCCCATGGCTAAGTGGAATGGCGAATATGTAAGCCCATACGCTGAACACGGCAAGAAGAGCGAGCAGGTTAAAAAAATTACCGTATCTATCCCTTTGAAGGTATTAAAGATACTGACAGACGAGCGTACCCGTCGTCAGGTCAACAACCTGCGTCACGCAACCAATAGCGAGTTACTGTGCGAAGCGTTTTTGCACGCTTTTACCGGCCAACCCTTACCCAATGATGATGACCTGCGTAAAGAGCGCGGCGATGAAATCCCCGAAGAAGCCAAAGCGATCATGCGTGAAATGGGGATTGACCCGGATACGTGGGAATACTGAGCAGGACGTTCAGCGCGAACGGGAAACGATAACAAAAACAACAAAGGCACCCGCAGGTGCCTTTGTTTTGGCAGAAAAACTGGTTAACCGATTTTCTGCCCCAGCGCAGAAGCCAATTATTTTTTGGCGCCTGGGATGCTGAAACGTTTGTTGAAACGCTCAACACGGCCACCGGTGTCAACCACGCGCTGTTTGCCGGTAAAGAACGGGTGGCAAGCACCGCACACGTCCAGGTTCAGGTCGTGACCAACGGTGGAACGGGTTTTGATGACGTTACCGCAAGAGCAAGTAGCGGTAATTTCAACGTAATTCGGGTGAATACCTTCTTTCATGGGAAACCTCTGTTTAAGGCCGTGTCGCTATCCAGCCTTGTTCCGCCAGACACCACACGAAGTTGAGTGAAATGTTCTTTATACTACAAGGTATAAAGGCGGCGGATCATACAGAAATTAACCCTATGATGCAATCAGAACCACGCAAACACGCATCGCTACCTCAACAAGATGCGGGTAAGATTGCACAACGCACGCGCGCACAGTACCGTGACGGCAGACAAATCCTCATGCATGACCGAAGACCCTCATGACGCATTTGAACCCACAGACCATGTCCGTTGTTCAGGTTGCCTTGCCAGTACCCCTGACGCGAACATTTGATTACCAACTGGCGCCAGGCGTCACACCGCCGGTTCTGGGCGTACGAGTGAGTGTTCCCTTCGGCAACCGCAAGATGATCGGTATCGTTACGGCCCTGAGCGCGGGCAGCCAACTACCGCCTGAACAGCTCAAGCCGCTGCATGACATACTCGACGATACGCCGCTGTTTCCTGACAACCTGTGGCGCATCCTGCTGTGGGCCGCAGAGTATTACCATTACCCGCTGGGCGAAGTGTTGTTTCATGCCCTGCCGATTTTGCTCCGGCAAGGAAAACCGGCACATAGCGCACCGCTCTGGCAATGGTTCGCCACCGAACAAGGGCTCGCCACGCCGCTCAATACACTAAAGCGCGCCCCCAAACAACAGCAGGCGCTGGCGACACTGTTACAGGGCCCCATCTATCGTCATCAGGTGACCGAAACCGCACTGACGGAAACCGCGTTACAGGCGCTACGCGAAAAAGGGCTGAGCGAGTTGCGCTCACAACCAAAGCAGGTGGATGACTGGCGTGATCATTTCAGCCTGACAGGGGAACGCCTGCGTCTCAATACCGAACAGGCTACCGCTGTCGGCGCCATACGCAGCGAAGACAACCATTTTGCCGCCTGGCTGCTGGCGGGCATCACCGGTTCAGGCAAAACCGAGGTCTATCTCAGCGTACTGGAAAATATTCTGGCACAAGGCAAGCAGGCTCTGGTGCTGGTGCCGGAAATCGGCCTGACGCCGCAAACCATCGCCCGCTTTCGTGATCGGTTTAACGCCCCGGTGGAAGCGCTGCACTCCGGGCTGAACGACAGCGAACGGTTGTCGGTATGGCTACGAGCGAGACAGGGCGAATCCGCCATCGTGATTGGCACGCGCTCCGCACTGTTCACCCCTTTTGCCCGGTTGGGCGTGATCGTTATCGACGAAGAGCATGACGGCTCTTACAAGCAACAAGAAGGCTGGCGTTATCACGCCCGCGATCTGGCGGTGTTCCGCGCCCGACAGGAAGACATACCGATAGTGATGGGTTCAGCTACACCGGCGCTGGAAACGCTTTATAACGTGCAGATTGGCAAGTACCGTCAGTTACGTCTGAGCAAACGCGCCGGCAACGCCCGGCTGGCACAGCAGCATTTACTGGACCTGAAAGGATTGCCGCTGACCAGTGGTTTGTCGCAGCCGTTGATCAACCGCATCCACCATCATCTGTCACAGGACAACCAGATCATCCTGTTCCTCAACCGCCGCGGCTTCGCACCGGTCGTGCTGTGCCATGAATGCGGCTGGATAGCCGAATGCCAGCGTTGCGACAGCTACTACACCTTGCACCAGCACCAGCGCATGATGCGATGTCACCACTGTGACAGCCAACGCCCGATACCGCAGCAGTGCCCGCAGTGCGGCTCCACTCATTTGGTGCCGGTTGGCCTTGGCACCGAGCAACTGGAACAGACGCTACCGGCGCTATTTCCAGACACCCCGATAACCCGTATTGATCGCGATACCACCAGCCGCAAAGGCGCGCTGGAACAACAACTGGCGCAGGTCCGTCAGGGCGGCGCTCGTATTCTGATCGGCACTCAGATGCTGGCCAAGGGGCACCATTTTCCTGACGTTACGCTGGTGGCGCTGCTGGATGTCGACAGTTCGCTGTTTTCCGCCGATTTTCGCGCTACCGAACGCTTCGCTCAGCTCTACACCCAGGTGTCTGGGCGCGCTGGGCGCGCAGGCAAGGCCGGCGAGGTCGTGCTGCAGACGCATCACCCGGAGCATCCGCTGTTACAGACGCTGCTGCATCAGGGCTACGACGCTTTCGCCAGCCAGACGCTACAAGAACGCCAGAGCGTATTCCTGCCGCCATTTACCAGCCATGTGCTGTTCCGGGCGGATGATCATGATAATCAGCAGGCCAGCCTGTTCCTGCAGCAGTTGCGTAATTTGCTGGAAGCCAGTCCGCTGCGCGACGATGCATTGTGGCTAATGGGACCGGTACCTGCGCTGCAGCCCAAACGAGCCGGGCGTTTCCGCTGGCAATTACTGCTGCAACACCCATCGCGCACCACACTGCAACGGCTGATTCGCCATTCGATGCTGTTGATTGATACCCTGCCGCAAACACGCAAGGTGAAGTGGGTGATGGATGTCGACCCAACAGACAATTGATCCGATTCTGCGCTGCGGGAATACCTGCTGCCAGCAGTAGCGACATTTTTTGCGAACCAGCCCCAAAAACGGGTAATCCAGGCAGCACAGGCGTAAATTATTCGGTAAATATTGGACGCAATCTGTTAAGCGTGATGACGAAAGCAGTATGCTGATCAGGCAGTTGGCGCGCCACCACCCGGAGCCGACATGTTATAACCGCACTTGCCCGCCCAGCGGGCCAGACATCTTATAAAACGGTGGCCGACCTGTAATAACGGCTCCCTTGACTACAGCGCCAGTAAACGCTGACGCAAGGAGGAACTGCGTTGGAGCAGAAAAAATTTCTCTCACCCGCAACGATGAAAGACGTGGCTGATCAGGCCGGCGTCTCCACTGCAACGGTGTCACGCGCACTGACCAACCCGGAGAAAGTGTCGGCCACTACCCGCAAGAAGGTGGAGCAGGCGGCGTTGGCGGTGGGATACTCTGCACAAAATCTTGCCCGCAACTTGAAACGGCATGAATCAAGAACGATTCTGGCGCTGGTTCCCGATATCTGCGATCCCTTTTTCAGCGAAATGCTGCGCGGTATTGAGGAAACCGCCGCGGAGCATGGTTATTTGGTGCTGATCGGCGATTGCGCCCACCAGCGCAAAACGGAAAAGACCTTTCTGGATCTGATCACCACCCGGCAGATCGACGGCATCCTGCTGCTGGGGTCACAATTACCGTTTGATACCGGCAAGGATGATCGTCGTCATCTTCCTCCGATGGTGATGGCGAATGAATTCGCACCTGAGCTGGATATGCCTACCGTACACATCGATAACCTAACCGCCGCGTTTGAGGCCGTCAGCTATCTCAATCAGTTAGGGCACCAGCGCATCGCCTGTATCGCCGGTCCGCAGCAGATTCCACTCAGCGAATACCGGCTACAGGGTTACATTCAGGCGCTGCGTCGCTGCGGGCTCATTATCGACAACCAGTACATCGTCCATGGGGATTTCAGTTACGACACCGGCTCCCGCGGCCTGATGCAGCTCATGTCGCACCCAACGCCTCCCACCGCCATTTTCTGTCATAGCGACGTGATGGCGCTGGGCGCATTAACCCAGGCGCGCAAAATGGGGCTGGATGTACCACGTGACCTGTCACTGGTAGGGTTTGATGATATCGCTCAAGCCAGCCACTGCTTTCCCGCACTGACCACCGTTTCCCAGCCGCGCTACGAGATTGGCCGCGAGGCGATGCTATTGCTGCTGGCTCAATTGCAGCAACACAAGGTGCCACGAGGCTCACGCTTGATGTCCAGCCAGTTGATGATTCGTGACAGCACGGCGGCTATCACCCCGCGTGTTACAGGCTTTAAGAATTCCGGTGCTGGTCAAATATTTTAGGGTTCAGTAACATGGCGACCTGTTACTTATTTTCTTCGCAACGAAACGATTGTGGCACAACGAGACTATGTCAGCCGAGGGCGTTCTGGAACGCGCCGGAAAAAAACATCCAGCCGTAAACGAGGAGGATCCTCAGGCGTATCCAAAACCATGATGGCACTGGCCGTTGCCGTGCTGGTCGCGTTTGCCGGTGGACTCTATTTTATTGCCCACAATAAGCCGGGCGAATCACCGGTGCTGCCGCACCAGGGTAGCAAAGGCAATGGGTTGCCGCCCAAACCGGAAGAGCGCTGGCGCTATATCAAAGAGCTGGAAAACCGGCAGATTGGCGTTATTTCGCCGACCGAACCCTCGGCTGGCGGAGAAATTCAGTCATCAGGTCAGCTTACCGACGAACAGCGACAACTGCTGGAACAGATGCAGTCGGACATGAAACGCCAGCCAACCACGCTGACGGAAGTACCTTACAACGACCAGAGCCAGATGCCGGCTCGCTCCCTGAGTGCACCCAGACCTCAAACGGTCGTGCCTGTCATCCCCAACGCCAGTACGATGACATTATCGCCGACGCCGCGTACCATTACGCCGCCAACGACAAGCCAGCATCATACGACGCCAGCCGTCACGACACCGACACAAACGGCGCAGAAACCCGCGCAGACGGAACCCCGTAAAGAGGTAGCCAAAACAGAAGCCCCAGCAGCGGCCAAAGAAACCGCCAAAACCGAAAACACCAAACCAGAAAATAAGCCAGAGAAAGAACAACGCTGGATGGTGCAATGCGGTTCGTTCAAAACGGCAGAGCCAGCCGAATCGGTACGAGCAGAACTGGCGTTTGCCGGTGTCGAAAGCCGTATCACCAGTAGCGGCGGTTGGTATCGCATTATGTTAGGCCCGTACAACAGTCGTACCGTGGCCGACAAAATGGCACAAAAGCTCAAAGGCATGGGTCAATCAAACTGTATCCCGTTAGCCAGCGGGGGTTGAAAATACCCCCACGCTCCCCCATGTTTATCGTCAATATGCCCCGCGCTCATGCGCGGGGGTCTTTTTCTTAATAACGGGGATAAACGCGTGACAACAATTGTAAGCGTACGTCGCAACGGTCAGGTTGTGATTGGCGGAGACGGGCAAGCCACCCTGGGCAACACCGTAATGAAAGGCAACGTACGCAAAGTACGTCGTTTATATAACGACCGGGTGATTGCCGGATTCGCCGGCGGTACTGCTGATGCATTTACCCTGTTTGAACTGTTTGAACGCAAGCTGGAACTGCATCAAGGGCATCTGGTGAAAGCCGCGGTGGAGCTGGCCAAAGACTGGCGAACCGACCGTATGCTGCGTCGTCTGGAAGCGCTGCTGGCCGTCGCCGACGAAAATTCGTCGCTTATCATCACCGGCAACGGCGATGTGATCCAGCCGGAAAACGACCTGATCGCTATCGGCTCAGGCGGTCCCTATGCGCAGGCCGCTGCGCGCGCCTTGCTGGAGAACACGGAATTAAACGCCAGGGAGATTGTCGAAAAATCACTGGGTATTGCGGGTGATATTTGTATCTATACCAACCAGTTCCACACGATTGAAGAATTAGCCTCCAAGGCGTAAGGATCTACTATGTCTGAAATGACCCCGCGCGAGATAGTCAGCGAGCTTGATAGCTACATCATCGGACAGCACAAAGCAAAACGCGCTGTAGCCATTGCTTTGCGTAACCGCTGGCGCCGGATGCAGCTCGAAGAAAACCTGCGTCATGAAGTCACCCCGAAAAACATCCTGATGATTGGCCCGACCGGGGTGGGTAAAACCGAGATCGCCCGCCGCCTCGCCAAGCTGGCTAACGCTCCATTCATCAAAGTGGAAGCGACCAAATTCACCGAAGTGGGGTACGTCGGCAAAGAAGTGGATTCCATCATCCGTGATCTGGCGGACGTCGCCATCAAGATGGTGCGCCAACAGTCGATAGAAAAAAACCGTTATCGTGCCGAAGAACTGGCCGAAGAGCGCATTCTGGACGTGCTGATTCCGCCAGCCAAGAACAACTGGGGCCAGACGGAAGAGAACCACGAGCCGTCTGCCGCTCGTCAGGCGTTTCGCAAGAAACTGCGCGAAGGGCAGCTTGATGACAAAGAAATCGAAATCGAGCTGGCGGCCACGCCGGTTGGTGTCGAAATCATGGCCCCGCCTGGTATGGAAGAGATGACCAATCAGTTGCAGTCGATGTTCCAGAATCTGGCGGGGCAGAAACAAAAAAGCCGCAAAATCAAGATTCGAGAAGCCTTTAAGCTATTGGTGGAAGAAGAAGCTGCCAAGCTGGTTAACCCGGAAGAACTCAAGGAACAGGCGATTGAAGCGGTGGAGCAACACGGCATCGTCTTCATCGATGAAATCGACAAGATTTGCAAACGGGGCGACACTTCTGGACCGGACGTGTCACGCGAAGGCGTCCAGCGTGACCTGCTGCCATTAGTGGAAGGCTGTACCGTATCCACCAAACACGGCATGGTGAAAACCGACCATATTCTGTTTATCGCCTCCGGCGCGTTTCAGATAGCCAGCCCGTCAGACCTGATACCTGAACTGCAAGGCCGCCTGCCGATTCGCGTCGAATTGCAGGCGCTGACCACCGAAGACTTCGAACGTATTTTGACCGAACCCAGCGCCTCGCTGACTCGTCAGTATCAGGCGCTGATGGAAACCGAAGGCGTCAGCATCACGTTCCAGCCGGACGGCATTCGCCGTATCGCAGAAGCGGCCTGGCAGGTCAACGAACGTACGGAAAACATCGGCGCTCGTCGTCTGCATACGGTTCTGGAGCGACTGATCGAAGAGGTGTCCTACAGCGCCAGCGAAATGAACGGTCAAACCGTGATGATCGATGCAGATTATGTACGCAGTCACCTTGATGAGTTGGTAGCAGATGAAGATCTGAGCCGATTTATCTTATAATCTGTTCGCGGATCGCACTGATGACTCACCAGTGGGAGGCCAACGCCTCCCACTGCTGTTTTTGTTACCGTCACCAGGCTTTATTTTTCCTGCACTTAACGCGCCACAATCTGGCTAATACCATGGCCCATTGACACCATGCTCTAATTGACACCATGACCCAATCGACACATAGCAGCAAAACTCAAGCCTGGCTGGACAGCCTGCGTCCCAAGACACTGCCGCTGGCCTTTGCCTCCATTGTTACCGGCACTGTCATCGCCTGCTGGCACAGCAACTTCAAGCCGGGCGTAGCGCTATTGACGCTGATTACCGCCGGCCTGTTGCAAATTCTCTCTAATCTGGCCAACGACTATGGCGATGCGGTAAAAGGCAGCGACAAGGAAGATCGTATCGGTCCGTTACGCGGCATCCAGACCGGCGCCATCACACTGGCGGAGTTGCGTAACGCCCTGCTCATCACGGTGGTGCTGACGGCGGTGTCCGGCAGTGCGCTGGTGGCGCTGGCCTGTGAAAAGCCGGTAGATATCGTAGTGTTTCTGGCGCTCGGCCTGTTGGCGATTCTGGCCGCGATTACCTATACCGTCGGCAATAAGCCGTATGGTTACATCGGGCTGGGTGATATCTCAGTGCTGATCTTCTTTGGCTGGCTAAGCGTGGCCGGGTCGTACTACCTGCAAACCGGCCACTTCGACAGCAGTGTGATTCTGCCCGCGACAGCCTGCGGCCTGCTGGCTGTCGCCGTGCTCAATATCAATAACCTGCGTGATATCGACAGCGACCGGGAAAACGGCAAGAACACGCTGGCGGTTCGACTCGGCGCCCATAAAGCCCGCCGCTATCATATGGCGTTGCTGATGACGGCACCGGTTTGTCTGGCGCTATTTGCGATGCTGTATCTGCATACGCTGGCGGGCTGGCTGTTTATTCTGGCGCTGCCGCTGCTGGTAAAACAAGGGCGCTACGTGATGCGGGAAACCACTGCGTTCAGTATGCGCCCGATGCTGGAAAAAACCGTAAAAGGCGCGTTACTCACCAATCTGCTGTTCGCCGTGGGCGTGCTGCTAAGCTAGGTTTAGACAAGCAAACTATTTATACGGTTATACGGTTTTTATACAGGTTGGTAAAATCACGACCGATTACTGATGCGGGTCAACGCAGCGGTTGATGATTTTGCCAACAACAAACAGAAAGGGATATACTCACTCCCACACTCCCAGCGGCAATAGACGTTAATCCTATGAAATACGATACTTCCGAACTGTGTGATATCTATCATGAAGAGGTCAATGTGGTTGAACCTCTTTTCTCCAATTTTGGCGGGCGTAGTTCATTCGGCGGCAAAATTATCACGGTAAAATGCTTTGAGGATAACGGCTTACTGTTCGACGTGCTGGAAGAAAACGGCAGCGGACGCGTATTGCTGGTCGATGGCGGCGGTTCGGTACGCCGGGCACTGGTTGATGCCGAACTGGCTCGTCTGGCGACGCAAAACGAGTGGGAAGGTATCGTGGTGTACGGCGCGGTACGTCAGGTGGACGACTTATCGGAACTGGACATCGGCATCCAGGCCATGGCGGCAACACCAGCAGGTGCGGCCAGTGAAGGCATCGGCGAAACCGATATTCGGGTAAACTTCGGCGGCGTTACGTTCTTCTCCGGCGATCATCTCTATGCCGACAATACCGGTATTATCCTGTCCGAAGACCCGCTCGATCTGGAATAACCGCCAATCCCCAAGGGCGTCACCAGACGCCCTGTGTACATTCGTCAGTCTGACTTCAGCGATTACTGAACTTCTTCCATTTTACCCAGTAGCGCACGCAGACGCTCCTGCCATACCTGTTGTTCCTGCTTGAGTTGCTCGTTCTCGCGCATCAGCGCATCACGGTTGCCCGCCATACTCTCTACTTCCTGCGACAACGTATTGTTCTTCTCTTTCAGTTCTTCGATTTCCATCTGCAACAGCGTGATCGTGTCAATCGCCTGCTGAACTTTCGCTTCCAGCTTTTCAAACACTTCAAATGACATAACTTCTAACCCCTTTTGGTCGCACGGCCTAAGCCGGTTAACGCAGATGTATCACGAACAGGTGTGTCACGGACGGTATCCGCGAACAGATGTTTCACAGGCACAGGCTTCACAAATCTCATGCCGCTTTACACGCTTAAACCTGCGCCCCATTAACGGCAACGCCGGATGTCAACGCCAGCCAAATTGTATGTAGCCGGATCAGGCGTGTCCAGCGCACTACCGGTAAAACGGCGACTCTGCCTGCTTTTTCGCTCATCCGCTATCAGTACAGGCTGAAAATCGCCCGAATGACTATTAAGTAATAGTAATGTTAATAAATTCAACACTTCAATTAACATCTCTCCGGCAACTGTATGACTACTTTGCCTCTGATTACCTATGATTACGCGAATGCGCGCATTTTCTTGACGTGTCACACACATTTTAATTTCGATATTTCTCGTTTTCGAGCATTAACGATAAATTCACATCCAAAATACAAAAAGCGTCTGACCGTAAATCCTCCAGGACTGGCGAGACAGACCAAAAACGCGCAGACCATTAAACAGGCTGCGTCAACCACCATGCTGTAGCCTACAAGCAGGAACAAGGATTATGAGTCAATCTGATATTTCTACCCTTAAAGGCCAGTGCGTTGCCGAGTTTCTCGGTACTGGCCTGCTGATCTTCTTTGGCGTTGGCTGTGTAGCGGCTCTAAAACTGGCAGGAGCCAGCCTGGGGCTATGGGAAATCAGTATTATCTGGGGGTTGGGCGCCGCAATGGCAATCTACCTGACCGCCGCGATTTCCGGCGCTCACCTCAATCCGGCAGTGACCATTGCCCTGTGGCGGTTTGCCTGCTTCGATGGTCACAAGGTGTTGCCTTATATCGTCTCACAGGTCGCGGGCGCATTCTGCTCGGCGGCGCTGGTCTACGGCCTTTACCACAACCTGTTCGACAACATCGAACAGACACATAATATGGTGCGCGGCAGTGTGGAAAGCCTCGATCTGGCAGGCGTCTTCTCCACCTACCCTAACCCGCACATTTCGGTGCTGCAGGCATTTCTGGTGGAAACCGTTATCACCGCCATTCTGATGTGCCTGATTCTGGCGCTGACCGATGACGGCAACGGCATTCCGCGCGGACCGCTGGCGCCGTTGCTGATAGGCATTCTTATCGCCGTCATTGGCGCATCCATGGGACCATTGACCGGATTTGCCATGAACCCGGCGCGTGACGTCGGTCCGAAGCTGTTTGCCTACCTCGCGGGTTGGGGCAAGGTAGCACTAACCGGCGGACGTGACATCCCTTATATACTGATACCGATTTTCGGCCCGATAGTCGGGGCCAGTCTGGGCGCATTCGGCTACCGTTCCCTGATTGGCCGCAACCTGCCTTGCGATGTCTGCGCCGCAGACACCGACACCGATACAACAGCTTCCGCTCAAACCCGTAAGGTTTAACCCTATACCGCTAACAGGATTACGTTTATGAACCAGGAAAAGAAATACATCGTCGCGCTCGATCAGGGCACCACCAGTTCACGGGCTGTTGTGCTGGATCATGATGCCAACATCATCAGCGTATCCCAGCGGGAGTTCACCCAGATTTACCCCAAAGCGGGCTGGGTAGAACACGACCCGATGGAGATCTGGGCCTCGCAAAGCTCCACACTGGTGGAAGCGCTGGCGAAAGCCGGCATCAGCAGCGAAGAGGTCGCCGGCATCGGCATTACCAACCAGCGTGAAACCGCGGTGGTATGGGAAAAAGAAACCGGCAAACCGATTTACAACGCCATTGTGTGGCAATGCCGCCGTTCCGCCGATATCTGCGAAAAGCTGAAAAAAGACGGACTGGAAGAGTATATCCGCGCTAACACCGGTCTGGTGGTTGACCCGTATTTCTCCGGCACCAAAGTAAAATGGATACTCGATCATGTGGAAGGCTCGCGTGAACGCGCCCGCCGCGGCGAACTGCTGTTCGGCACCATCGATACCTGGCTTATCTGGAAGATGACGCAGGGCCGTGTTCACGTCACCGATTACACCAACGCCTCACGTACCATGCTGTTCAACATTCATAAGTTGGACTGGGACGAACGCATGTTGGATGTGCTGGATATTCCACGCGCCATGTTGCCGCAGGTACGCCCCTCTTCCGAGATTTACGGCCAGACCAACATTGGCGGCAAAGGCGGCACCCGTATTCCTATCGCCGGTATCGCCGGTGACCAACAAGCGGCGTTGTACGGCCAACTGTGCGTACAACCCGGTATGGCGAAAAACACCTACGGCACCGGTTGCTTCCTGCTGATGAACACCGGCACCGAAGCAGTGCGCTCCAAACACGGCCTGTTGACCACTATCGCCTGCGGTCCACGCGGCGAAGTGAACTATGCGCTGGAAGGCGCGGTATTCATCGGTGGCGCATCTATCCAGTGGCTGCGCGATGAACTGAAACTGATTGGCGACGCGATGGACTCCGAATACTTCGCCACCAAAGTGAAAGATACCAATGGCGTTTATGTGGTGCCGGCGTTTACCGGTCTGGGTGCACCCTACTGGGACCCGTACGCCCGCGGCGCGATTTTCGGTCTGACCCGCGGCGCTAACGCGAATCACATCATCCGCGCCACGCTGGAATCCATCGCCTATCAGACCCGCGACGTACTGGATGCCATGCAGGCCGATGCCAATACGCGCCTGCAAGCACTGCGGGTGGATGGCGGTGCCGTCGCCAACAACTTCCTGATGCAGTTCCAGTCCGACATTCTGGGTACGCGCGTCGAACGCCCGCAAGTGCGTGAGTCCACCGCATTGGGTGCCGCGTTCCTGGCTGGTCTGGCTACCGGTTTCTGGAATGATCTGGACGAAGTGAAGAGTAAGGCCACCATTGAGCGAGAATTCCGCCCCAGCATCGAAACCGTGGAACGCAACTTCCGCTATCGCGGCTGGCAAAAAGCGGTGGAACGTGCGCGAGCGTGGGAAGAACACGACGAATAAAATCACCACTATCCTTGATCGGGCGCGGCTATCGCGCCCTTTTTCTTTCCCGCGCCGTCACCTGTCCTCTGCCATGCCTGTGTTACCATGATGTCCCTAACTATTCCTCTTCCCCGTTCAGGACAGGTATCCATGAAACGTGAATTAGCCATCGAATTCTCTCGCGTTACCGAAGCAGCAGCACTGGCCGGTTACAAATGGCTGGGACGCGGCGATAAGAACGCCGCCGACAACGCCGCCGTGCAGGCAATGCGCATCATGCTCAATCAGGTCGATATCAATGGCCGGATTGTCATCGGCGAAGGTGAAATTGACGAAGCACCGATGCTCTACATCGGCGAACACGTGGGTACCGGCCACGGCGACGCGGTAGACATCGCGGTTGATCCGATTGAAGGCACCCGTATGACCGCCATGGGGCAGGCTAACGCGCTGGCGGTGCTGGCTGTGGGTGAACAGGGCGCCTTCCTGCACGCACCTGACATGTACATGGAAAAGCTGATTGTCGGCCCTCAGGCCAAAGGCGCTATCGATCTTAACCAACCGCTGGAAGAGAACCTGAAACGCGTTGCAGAACGACTGGGCAAGCCGCTTTGTGAATTGACTGTCATCACGCTGGCTAAACCACGTCATGACAAGGTCATCGCCAAGATGCAGCAGTGGGGGGTAAAAGTCTTCGCCATTCCGGATGGCGACGTAGCCGCCTCTATTCTGACCTGTATGCCGGAAAGCGAAGTCGATGTGCTCTACGGCATCGGCGGCGCGCCGGAAGGCGTGATTTCGGCGGCAGTAATCCGCGCACTGGACGGCGACATGCAAGGACGCCTGCTGGCCCGCCATCAGGTGAAGGAAGATAACGCAGAAAACCGCCGGCTGGGCGAGCAGGAACTGGCACGCTGCCGTGAAATGGGGATTGAAGCGGGCAACGTGCTGGCGTTGGACGATATGGCGCGCAACGACAACGTCATATTTTCCGCCACCGGCATCACCAAGGGCGATCTGCTCGATGGCATTTCCCGCCGCGGCAACATCGCCACTACCGAAACGCTGCTGATCCGCGGTAAGTCGCGCACCATTCGCCGCATCAGCTCCACCCATTATCTGGATCGTAAGGATCAGGCGCTGCACGACTTTCTGCTGTAATCACGGCAGGGTATGCGCAACACGGCATGAATTGTTTCACTGTTGTTAATAGATCGCGTATCGTAGGGTCTGGCTGCGTGCAGCCATGTGACACCCGGTAGATCAAAAAAGGAGCAGAGAACCATGGCAGAGTGGGTGACCGGCAAAGTTATTCAGGTTGAACACTGGACGGAAAATTTATTCAGTCTGCGGCTGGAAGCGCCGGTGGCGCCATTTACCGCCGGGCAATTCGCTAAGCTGGCGCTGGAACTGAACGGCGAGCGGGTACAGCGCGCCTATTCTTACGTCAACGCCCCCAACGACTCGCTGCTGGAGTTCTATCTGGTCAACGTGCCGGATGGCAAGCTCAGTCCGCATCTGCACCGTTGCCAGCCGGGCGACAAAGTGCTGGTGACACAGGAAGCCGCCGGTTTTTTCGTACTCGACGAGATTCCGGACTGTGAAACCCTGTGGATGCTGGCAACCGGCACCGCCATCGGTCCGTATTTGTCGATTTTGCAGGAAGGGCGTGGTCTGGAGCGGTTCAAACACATCGTGCTGGTACACGCCGCCCGTTTTGCCAGCGACCTGAGCTATCTGCCGTTAATGCAACAGTTGGAACAGCGCTACAATGGCAAGCTCCGCATCCAGACCGTCGTCAGCCGCGAGGAGCAGCCCGGTTCGCTCACCGGTCGCGTGCCAGCACTGATTGAAAGCGGCGCGCTGGAAGCAGCGGTCGGCCTGCCGATGGATGCGGCGACCAGCCACGTTATGCTCTGCGGCAACCCGCAGATGGTGCGAGATACCCAGCAGTTGCTCAAAGACACGCGGCAGATGAGCAAACACCTGCGCCGTCGCCCTGGGCATATGACCAGCGAGCACTACTGGTAACTGAGGATAACGGGCAATAGCGGGTCAAAAAAAGCACGGTACTCAGGAAGCGCGGAGCCGCAACGGTTCCGCCACCGGTCCGAAACGGTTGGTGCCGATGGTTCCGACGAACGCGCCGCAATCCAGCAACATCATTACGGTAATCAGCGTCGGCAGAAAACGCTCCACTACCCACTGACCAAGCGGCGGCAGTATTGACCAATTGCCGTTGCCCAACATCCAGGCCACCACCAGCAATAACGCCCACCAGCCACTTTTATTGCGATCATGCAATCGCTTGACCAGTATCGCCGTCAACGGCCACATCAACACCACCAGTATAAATGCGGCCTTCTGGGTTTCCAGCCAGCCGGTACCGGCCAATACGAATAATCCCACCATCAACGCCAGCACAATAATCATCCCTAACCAGAAATCCCGGCGGCCAACACGGCCACGAAACGAAAAACACCATTGTTGTATCGTCATCACTTTTCATCCCCGAATCGGTTCTACGGGCACGAGTTTACCTTAAGTTACACCGTGTTTTTTAGCGCGCGTTTTGACAATCGAACCCGAATCCCGCTTTAATCACACAGCACGCCAACGATAAGTGACGATAGTACGTAAAGTGATGATGAAAAATGCCCTGCTAATTGTTTGCTGTCTGTCTGCTGGCCTACTCTGCATTCCATCTGCCAGGAGTGAAAGCCTGTTCCAGCCACAAACCCCAGCTGCCGCGCCTTATCTGCTGCCTGGCTCACCCACGTTCGACATGAACATCGTACAGTTTCGCACCCGCTATAACCTGAGCAACCCCTCATTACCGATTGGCGAATACCGGGTGGTGGATACCGGTGATGATTCGCCCAATCTGACGCGCGCAGCCAGCCGCATCAACGACCATCTGTATTCATCCACCGCGCTGGAAAAAGGCACCGGTAAGATCAAAACCATGCAAATTACCTGGCTGCCCAAACCTAAAGACACCGACCAAAACGGGCGACGCAAACAGGCTATCGGCTACATGGCGGCGCTGATGCGCACCTTTATGCCATCGTTGACCAACGAGCAAAGTCTGAAAAAAATCGAAACATTGCTGGAAAAAGGCAAAGGACAGCACTTTTATCAGCAAACTGAGGGCGCATTACGCTATGTTGTGGCGGATCATGGAGAAAAAGGGCTAACCTTCGCTGTTGAACCGATTAAGCTGGCGCTATCTGATTCGTGATCACATCGAGAATTAGGCACGAAAAACAGAGCCACCGCGCCATTTCAACTTTATACTATCGTCAGTTTTGTATCATCGTCAGAGTGGCTGTCTGACGCAGCCATGTATTGATTAACTGGCAATTCGCCTGGAGGAAACAAGATGCGACACCCCTTAGTCATGGGCAACTGGAAGCTGAATGGCAGCACTAGCATGGTTCACGAACTGATTGCCGGCCTGCGCAACGAACTGAGCGCCGTCACCGGTTGCGACGTAGCCATCGCGCCGCCAGCTATTTATCTGGATCAGGCGAAACACCTGCTGGCAGGCAGCCGTATTGTACTGGGTGCCCAGAACGTGGACGTCAACCTTGCTGGCGCCTTCACCGGTGAAACCTCCGCCGCTATGCTGAAAGATATCGGTGCCAAATACATCATCATCGGCCACTCCGAACGCCGTACCTATCACCATGAAAGCGACGAGTTCATCGCCAAAAAATTCGCCGTGCTGAAAGAAACCGGCCTGATTCCGGTACTGTGCATCGGTGAAACCGAAGCGGAAAACGAAGCCGGCCAGACTGAAGCCGTTTGCGCACGTCAGCTGGATGCCGTGCTGAATACGCTGGGTGCGAAAGCGTTCGAAAACACCGTGATTGCCTACGAGCCAGTCTGGGCCATCGGCACCGGCAAATCCGCTACCCCGGCGCAAGCACAGGCGGTGCACAAATTTATCCGCGACCACATCGCTAAACAGGATGCAGCGGTAGCCGAGCAGGTTATTATTCAGTACGGTGGGTCAGTGAACGCTGCCAACGCCGCCGAGCTATTTACCCAGCCGGACATCGACGGCGCACTGGTTGGCGGCGCGTCGTTGAAAGCCGATGCCTTCGCCGTTATCGTCAAAGCCGCCGCTGAAGCTAAAGGCCAGGCTTGATTCCTGCCCGAACATCACACACGGCTCCAGACTGGAGCCGTTTTTTTATATCTTTTTCCCACCGACTCCGTCTGCATTCATTATTTTGTCATTTTTCCCGTCTAGGTTTTACCAGTCGTGTTTATTTGTTTCTTAATTCAACCAAGAGTGAATAACAATGATCCGTAAAACCCTGCTCTCTTCCCTGATGATGACGCTTATTGCTGGCAGTGCACTGGCCGCCAGCGCCGATTACCAACGTCAGGCACAAGGCGACATCACTCAGCCCGGTGGTGCTCGCCGACTCAGCGCCGACCAGACCGAGATGCTGAAAGCCTCGCTCAATGCGAAAACCGCCAAAAACGTGATTCTGCTGATTGGCGACGGCATGGGCGATTCGGAAATCACTGCCGCACGCAACTATGCGCTGGGCGCAGGCGGGTTCTTCAAAGGTATCGATGCGCTGCCGCTGACGGGTCAGTACACCCACTACGCGCTGGACAAGAAAACCCGCAAACCAGACTACGTCACCGACTCCGCGGCGTCAGCCACCGCGTGGTCCAGCGGCGTCAAAACCTACAACGGCGCACTGGGCGTGGATGTAGACGGCAAAGACCATAAAACACTGATTGAAATTGCCAAAGCGGCGGGCAAAGCCACGGGTAACGTCTCTACCGCCGAACTGGAAGACGCCACACCCGCGGCAATGGTGTCGCACGTCACCTCCCGCAAATGCTACGGCCCGGAAAAAACCAGCCAGCAGTGCCCGACCAACGCACTGGAAAACGGTGGTCGCGGCTCGATTGCTGAACAGTTGCTGGTCACCCGTGCTGATGTCACACTGGGCGGCGGCGCTGCCACTTTCAAAGAACTCGCCAAAGCAGGTAAATATCAGGGGAAAAGCCTGAAAGAACAGGCGCAAGCACTGGGTTACCACATCGTGACGGATCTGGATGGCATGAACGCGGTTAACGCCGCCACACAGAGCAAGCCGGTACTGGGGCTGTTCGCCGACGGCAACATGCCGGTGCGCTGGCAGGGGCCACAAGCCAGCTACCACGGCAACCTGGATAAACCGGTCGTGACCTGTGAGCCGAATGCCAAACGCAGTGCCACCGTACCGACGCTGGCGCAAATGACCGATAAAGCGATCCAGTTGCTGAGCAAGAATAAAAACGGTTTCTTCCTGCAAGTTGAAGGAGCGTCTATCGACAAGCAAGACCACGCCGCCAACCCATGTGGTCAATTCGGCGAAACCGTCGATCTGGACGAAGCAGTGCAAAAAGCGCTGGAATTCGCCCGTCGTGACGGCAACACGCTGGTGATTGTCACCGCCGACCACGCCCACTCCAGCCAGATCATCGAAAACGGCGCCAAAGCACCGGGCCTGACGCAGGCGCTGAACACCAAAGATAACGCAGTGATGACCATCAGCTACGGTAATTCAGAAGAGGAGTCACAAGGCCACACCGGCACGCAGTTGCGCATCGCCGCCTACGGTCCGCACGCCGCTAACGTGGTTGGCCTGACTGACCAAACCGATCTGTTCTACACCATGAAAAACGCGATGGGGCTGAAGTAATTCCAACATCCGACAACGTAACCGTCGATCCGCAGCAACCATCACCACCTCCCAAGGAGGTGGTGATGGGCTGATAATACAAAAGGCAGGTACTAAACCTGCCTTTTACCAAACAAACAATGGGTTAAATTACACCGGTTTCACCGCCGGAATTTGCTGCGTAATACAGTGGATATTGCCGCCGCCCAGCAGGATCTCGCGGGCCGGAACGCCACTTATCAGGTAGTCGGGGAACATCTGTTGCAACAACCCATGGGCCTCGGCGTCAGTGCGCTCATCCAGCAGCGGATAAATAATCTGCTGATTACTGATCAGGAAATTGACGTAAGACCCCGCCAGCCGCGACCCGGCGTTACGCTCAATGGCATTGCCTTCGGTCACGCCCGCTGCTTCTTCCGGCGTGGCATACAACGGACCCGGTGCCGGCAGTTTCCAGATTTTCAGCGCCCGACCTTTGGCATCCTTCACCTGCGACAACACCTGATACGCCGCCTGAGAACGAGCGTACTGCGGGTCGGCTTCATCATCCGTCCAGTGCAACGCCACTTCGCCGGGGCGCACAAAACAGCACATGTTGTCGATGTGACCATCGGTTTCGTCGTTATAGACGCCCTCTTCCAGCCAGATAAAAGCAGAAACACCGAGATAATCCCGCAGTAACTGCTCAATCTGCGCTTTGTTCAGGTGCGGATTGCGGTTCGGGTTCAGCAGGCACTCAGCGGTAGTCAGCAGCGTGCCTTCACCATCAGTATGGATGGAGCCGCCTTCCAGAATCAGCGGAGCGGCGTAACGCGCATCACCATGATACGCCAGCACCTGCGCCGCCACATTCTCATCACGACGCCAGTCTTCATACAAGCCGCCCAGCGTGCCGCCCCAGGCGTTGAACTGCCAGTGTATGCCACGGCGTTCACCGGCGCTGTTCAGCACTACGGTTGGCCCGGTATCACGCACCCAGGCATCATCGCTTTCCATCTCCACCAGCATGACGCCAGCCGGCATCACGCCTTTGGCCAACGCCATCTGGTCACGCGGCACGCCCATGATAACCGGCGTGGTTTGCGCAATCGCGGCAGCGACAGCGGCGAAGGTGCGCTGGGCGGGAATAGCGTCACCTTCGGCACGCCAGTTGTCGCGCCGATACGGCCACAGCATCCACACTGCGTCGTGCGGCGCCCATTCCGCCGGCATGGAGAAACCGTCCTGCAACGGCGTAGTCAGTTCAGACATCAACTTATCTCCAGGTCTTGCCGTCAGAAGTCCCGATTACGCCGTACATATCCGGACGACGATCACGGAACAGCCCCCAGGCCGCGCGCTGAGCGGCAATCGCCTCCAGATCGAACGCGTGTACCAGCACCGTTTCATCGGTCTTATTGGCCTGTGCCACCAGCGCACCAGTTTGATCGGCAATGAACGACGAACCGTAGAAGGTCATTTCCAGACCGTCGATGTACTTGCTGGCTTCGGTGCCGATACGGTTGGACGCGATAACCGGGATCAGGTTGGCGGCGGCATGGCCCTGCTGTACGCGAGTCCAGTGCGGCTGGCTGTCGATGTCCGGGTACGCCGGTTCAGAACCGATAGCGGTCGGGTAGAAAATCAGCTCGGCGCCGTTGAGCGCCAGGCAGCGAGCGGTTTCCGGGAACCACTGATCCCAGCAGATGCCCACACCCACTTTGGCGTAGCGGGTCTGCCACACTTTGAAACCGGTGTCGCCCGGAATAAAGAACTGTTTTTCCTGATAGGCGGGGCCGTTAGGAATATGGGTTTTGCGATACACGTCCAGTACGCTGCCGTCGGCGTCAATCATCACCAGCGAGTTGTAGTAGGCGTTATTGGCGCGTTCGAAGAAGCTCAGCGGCAGCACCACGGCCAGTTCAGCCGCCAGGGCGGAAAAGTGTTGGATAAGCTCGCTGGTTGCCAGTTCCTGCGCCAGCGCATAATGCTCCGGACTCTGGTCAATGCAGAAATAAGGCGCGGCAAACAGTTCCTGAATCAGAATGATTTGTGCCCCTTGAGCATGAGCCTGACGCACCAGCCGTTCGGCGTTTTCGATATTTTTTGGCAAATCCCAGGTGCAGGCCATCTGCGTGGCGGCAACGGTAACTTTTGTCATGCGAAAACCTCAATAATTTCTGTATGGGTGCTCATGCCTGCGCCACCAGCGGCGTGGGAATAGCAAGAGACGGGTAAAAAAGTGTAGATCAACAGCTCACCCTGCGCCCGGCGAACGCCGTCATACGTTACGCCGCAGAGCAGCGACATTATGCCAGCGAATCATGACGGTGAGGATGTGCGTTTCCTTTCGTTACCGACTGCCGGCACACACATCGTTCACCGCTGGATTGGCCGTTTTCTGTTTCCCAATAAGAAATCCCGCCCAAAAGAGCGGGATTTGCTTGTGCGCCCCGGCCACGCCGGGCGTACATCAGAACAGCTTCTTGGCGGTATTCAGCCAGTCGCCTTTGAACGGGCGCTTCATGTTCTCGATAGCGTCAATAATATCATGATGGACCAGTTTTTCATTCTGAATCCCGACGCAACGGCCACCATAGCCTTGCTGCAACAGTTCAATCGAGTACGCGCCCATGCGGGACGCAAGGATACGGTCATAAGCCACCGGCGAACCACCACGCTGAATGTGGCCCAGTACAGTAGCACGGGTTTCGCGCCCGGTTTCTGTCTCAATATAGTGCGCCAGTTCGTCCACATCGCACACCAGTTCGGTAATCGCAACAATAGCGTGTTTCTTCCCTTTGGCGATGCCGGCTTTAATCTCTTCCACCAAATCTTCTTTTTTGAAGTCTACTTCCGGCAACACAATGAACTCGCAACCGCCGGCAATCGCGGCGGCCAGCGTCAGGTCGCCGCAGTGACGCCCCATCACTTCCACGATGGAAATGCGCTGGTGGGAAGACGAGGTATCGCGCAGGCGGTCAATCGCCTCGACCACGGTTTCCAGCGCAGTGAAGTAACCAATGGTGTAATCGGTGCCCGCCACATCATTATCAATGGTGCCCGGCAAACCGATGCAGGGGAAACCCATTTCGGTCAGGCGTTTGGCCCCCATGTAAGAACCATCACCACCGATCACCACCAGCGCATCCAGACCATGCTTTTTCATGTTGTCCACGCACACCTGACGTACCGCTTCTTCGCGGAACGCAGGGAAACGGGCAGAGCCAAGGAACGTGCCGCCGCGGTTGATCACATCCGACACGCTATAGCGGTCCAACTGCTCCATGCGATCTTCATACAAACCCTGATAGCCATCATAGATGCCGTATACGTCCAGGTTTTCCGCTAACGCGGCACGCACTACGCCACGAATAGCCGCATTCATCCCCGGCGCATCGCCACCGCTCGTCAGTACTCCGATTTTTTTAATCATGACAACCTCTGGATTTGTAGATGTAAATTCGCAGATTCTTCTGTCTTCAGGCTCACAAGACAAAGCCTAACCGTTTATCAACATAGTATAACAAATACGCCTAGCTGAATTGATTCAGGTCAGTCTCTCGGTCCACTAAAAATCTACCGTATATCACATTTTTACAACATAGTTATGGCGCAGATAAAGCCTGGCAGCTATAGCTCCCAACGGCCTCGTTGTTCTGGCGGCACCACCGAAACAGGGTCCTGATGGATAATAATGTCTGAACCGGGAAAGCGTTTGAGCAATGCCTGCTCCAGTTCGTCCGCAATCTGGTGTGATTCCACCAGCGGCAGGTTGTCCGCCATTTCCAGATGCAACTGGATAAAGCGAGTCGGGCCAGAGCGGCGGGTTCGCAACTGATGCGCTCCACTGACGCCCGGCCACGAGGACACGATAGTGACGATCTCCTGCCGCTCGTCATCCGGCAGCGCTCTGTCCAGCAGCACCTGAATGGCATCGTAGGCCATACGCAAGGCACTGCCTAAAATATAGACGCCGATCCCCAGAGCAAACACTGCGTCGGCCCAGGTGATGCCTTTCCAGCTCAGCACCAGCGACAGCAGGATCGCACCATTCATCAGGACATCCGACTGGTAGTGCAACATGTCGGCCCGTACCGCCTGACTGTGGGTTTTACGGATAACCCAACGCTGGAAACTCACCAGCAGCCCCGTCGCCACCAGCGCAATAATGGTTATCCATATCCCCAGTTCAGCCCCTTGCAACGGCTGCGGAGTCATCAGATGTTGGGCGCCGGTCAATAATAAAAACAGCGCCGAACCGGAAATGAACATGCTCTGCGCCAGCGCGGCCAGCGACTCGGCTTTGCCATGCCCGAACGTATGCTCCATATCAGCAGGTTGCAGCGAATAGCGAACCACCAGCAGATTGACCAGCGACGCCGCGATATCCACCAACGAATCCACCAACGACGCCAGCAAACTGACCGAACCGCTGTACCACCAGGCGTACACCTTCATGCCAAACAGCGATAATGCCATGGCGGTAGCCAAAAAAGCCGCGGTCGTCACCAAACGTGCGTAATAAGAATTCATACACCACTCCATTCAAGCGAGGGAGCCAGTATACCGAATTCCAGTACGGGAAAGCTGTGACAGTTTATTTCCGGTTTCCCGATAAATGCCAATTGCTGGCATACGTGCGATGTTTGCTGATGACAGGCTTATGGCTTGCGCAGTATTTTCTGCAACCGCTCCTGTTCCCAGCGCGACCAGCGATCAACACGAACTCCTCACCACACAGGATAAGGTCTACCCGGAACAGTTGGTTGAAATGCTGTGGCCGGGCAGAACGTGTCTGGTTACGCCGCAGGAGGAACAGGCCAGGTGATATCGGGTGCGCTCTGTGCATCAATGGCGTCAACTTGTTTCATGTACTCGCGCCAGCGCACTAAACGGCTTTTATCATCATCAGAAATCACGCCCAGCAAGAGATCAGTCTGCCAGTTTGCTATCATTTTTTGTGCTTCTGACAATAGCTGCGTTTTTCGTAGCGTAGCGTCCGCAATATATTCATCCCGGCTTTTTTCAGGTGGCGTAAATACACCGTCAGAATACAGATAACCGACACCGACACGTTCTGATGAAATATCGATTAACGCGCCATTCTGCGGCTTCCAGTCAGCCCCAACATCGCTATCCCAGACTACGGTATTCATCACCACACCGTTTTCGATTACCGCGTATATTTTACTCATGCTGAATACTCCACAATCATAATGACGCCATTACCACCATTACCACCTTTAGTAGCAGGCTCACCTGGCATCTCATACCCACCACTACCACCAGAACCATCGATACCATCGATCCCTGCAATCGAACTATTCGACGTTAGTGGTGGAGCACCGAATGAAAAAACAGAATCGCCGCCTGCACCGGATTCATGACCGCTACTGAAAAAAATCGCAGGCGTACCTGAGCCGCCAAAACCCGCGACAAGATTCCCACCAGATGCATTCCCTCCACCACCATTACCAATCAGAACGGACATACCGATTGCGATTGCAATACCGTTAGCCCCCCTCGCTCCACCGATCGCCGTCATTAACGTTCCAAATTTCGTCGCGCCACCAAACCCCGGCTCATTTACCCCATCTACACCGCCCATGCCGCCAGCACCGACCTCCAGATAGATCAACGCAGGAATATCACCTTTACGGTAAAAAGATCGTGCCCAGCCGCCAGCACCACCGCCGGAACCTGCCGAGTGATAATTCTGTGGGGACGCCGCCGCTGCACCGCCGCCGCCACCCGCACCACAGATGGTGACATCAATAGCAGACACATCATCAGGCCATTGATAATTCTGGCTTGAGGTGATTTTTTTTATGCGCAGGATACGGCCTGCAAAACGATTTTCTAAGCCCAAGTTTTTGACAAATTGAGTCGGTTCCTGAATATCAGCACCGTTCTGATTTTTATCCATTTTTCCTGATAACCCGGCAGCAACAAACGCCGTGGTTGCCAGTTGTGTCGTACTCGTACCTGCCACGGCAGTCGGTGCCGCAGGAGTACCGGTAAATGCCGGGCTTTCAATCGGCGCATACTGCTTATGCGGATTAACGGCGGCGACATGGTCAGCCAGCAAGGTATCGGCATAACGCCGTGTCGCCAGCGCCACCGTTGGGTCAAACTTCAGTGTTATTGCATCGGTGCGGCTGACAATCAGGATCATGCGTACCGTTTGTACCCGGCCCGACCCTTCCTTCAGTTCCGGCTTATAGGTTTCCGGGCAGTTACCGAGCGCAATCAAGTCACCATCCACATCGTACAACCCGATTTCACGCAGCCAGAATCCCCCTTCATTTTCCGGGATCACTTGCTCGGCAATCATCTGATTGGTGTTGTCCGGGTCAACCGTTAGCGAGTTGATAACCCCACGTCGCTTTTCATTGACCAATTTGGTTTGCAGCGGATCGGGGGTGGGGAGTACGCCGTTGCCATCTCCCACCCCCATTTGCACCAGTTCCAGCGATTTTCCCGCTGCTATCGCCGCCGCCAGCTTTTTCTCACCCACCTGGGTGAGCAAGGTAAAATATTTAGTCCCCATCGATTCTCTCATCAGCATGAATGTAAAGGAAAAAGTCAGGCAGCAGCAGAGAAATAAGAACACAGCAAGTGCTCACCGTCCTGTCTGCCTTGTGACAACCATTATGCTGATAGCGAGTCAAATCACCCGCTCATACGGGTGTGGCGGCGATGGCACAACAAGGCTATTGATGCCTGCCAGCAGCACGATAAAAATCCGATAATCAGCAAGGAGATACGTCAGAAGAGATCAATAAAAAAACACCCGTTCGGAATAACAGAACATGGTTATTCCGAACGGGTATAGCCCTAAATCAGTTTGCGGGTATAGTCGGCCAGTCGATATCCGGCGCCAGAGACAGATCAATACGACTTAACTGTACCAGATAGATTTTCCAGCTTTTAAGCGCCTGGGTTTCCTGCTCGGTGGCGATGTCCAGTTCCTGCGCATAGGTCAGCTCACGGATACGCTCATGCGCCGTCTGGCGACGGCTTTCACACTCCTGTCGGGCCGCCTGTAGCAGGCTTTCCCGGTGCGCTGCGGTATCCGTTACCCATTGTGCGCCATCCCAACAGTCAAACTTGCTGGCTGGCGGCAGCAAGGTCAGGCGGGCGGGCAACGCTCCCAGCTCAATCACCACGTGCGGCTGACGCGTCTGCGTGTCGTAAACGGTCTGCCCACGTAAATCCGGCACCCATTCCCACTGCAGGCCATCAGACGAACGCCGTAGCGCCTGCCCTTCCGCCACAGGCTGCGGCGGCTCATCAGCATAGCTGTGCGCGGGAATCCCTGTTCCCGGCATCAGATATTCGTCACTGTAGCCATCGTACTCACGGGTTGCAGCATCCACGTGGTACACCCGCAACCAGCCTGCCTGAGTGGCCAGCCCATCTGCCGCCAGCACTGCGCGCACGTCCTGTGTTGATATCGTCATCATGCCGCCCTCACAATGTAGTTAAAGGCGATGTTGCGGGGGCGAGCCCCTCCAACGAGAAAAGTATTGTATCTGTTCAGAGGGCGGCCAGCGCCTGGGTCAACAGGTTTGTTTGCGCTGTTATTTGAGTAAGCATAATCGTTCCACACGTATGCGTAGCCTTTTAGTGCAGGCCCATAATCAGAGTCACTAATTGTGTCTGTCTGCATTGCGTCATTGAACTCTGCTACCGTTGCTATATTTGGCGTAGAGCCTTCAACCACGAGAAGTTGTGCAGCATCAGGCCCAATGCTAGCGGTGATTAGAGATGGGGACTGTGGTGATAGCAGACCCCTTCCCGCATCTACCGCTCTCCCATCATCCCAACCGCGAATAAACTCACCGCGCAAATCCGGCAACACACCGGACGGATAGACCTGCGCCAGCCGGGGATAGACAGTTTTATCAAACGACTGGCCGTTACATTTCAGCCAGCCCGCCGGGGCGGTCGCCTGCGGCCAGGGTTGCGGAATACCGACAAATTCACTGATCAACAGATACTGCGAATGGGGGTTGGGCTCGGCAAGATGCCCCGCCAGCAGCGTATCCGCATAACGCCGTGTCGCCAGCGCGACTGTCGGGTCAAATTTTAGCGTTACCGCATCGGTACGGCTGACAATCAGGATCATGCGTACCGTCTGTACCCGGCCCGACCCTTCCTTCAGTTCCGGTTTATAGGTTTCCGGGCAATTGGCTACCGCAATCAAATTGCCAGCCGCATCATACAAACCAATTTCACGCAGCCAGAATCCGCCTTCATTTTCCGGGATCACCTGCTCGGCAATAATCTGACCGGGATTATCAGGGTCTACACTCAAGGAATTAATCACCGCCCGGCGCTTTTCATTCACCAATTTGGTCTGCATCGTATCTGGCGTCTGTAATACCCCACCGCCATCCCCAACGCCCATCTCGGTAATTTCCAGTGGCTTTCCGGTTGAGATTGCTTCCGCCAGTTTAACCTCACCGATACGGGTAAGAATCGTAAAGTATTTGGTTCCCATCGTTTCTCTCGTCTGCGTCAATTAAAAAGTTGGTCAGCGGCAGCAAACATGGTGGTTATGCAAATATCCAATGTTCGTTCTGCTTTCTGACAACCATTATGCAAACACCCCGAAAATATTACCTGTTGATGACGTTGTCTCTGCCATGGCACAACAAGCCGGTAAAATAAACCCGCCATTAAGGCGGGAAACGTCAAAAAAAGAGGACACGGTGAATACGGCTTAACTACACCAGATAGAACGAGTGAATTGATACCTCCAGTCTTCCCGGTACTCACCGGGCTACATATTCGGTTTCTCCGGCCAGCTAACATTCGGCGCAGTAGAGATGTCTACTGCCTTCACGGCTTTGATGTATTGCATCCATTCAACCAGCTTCGCTTTATCCCCGTCAGCAATGATGTCCAGTGCAAGTTCTGTTCGCCAGTCGGCAGTCAGGTCATTCGCCGTTGAAAGAAGTAGTTGTCGTCTTGCCTCGGCTTCTCTAATCAGTTGCATCTGCGATGGTGCGGGTTCATCAACCCAGATAAGCCCACCCTCGACGTATCCCAGCATTTTTCCCACTGGCTGATTAACCGGGCTGAACCGCACGGCATCGTCATCGCCGATTTCTATCCCATCTGATGGCCATGTACCTGCACGTTCATAATCAGCATAAAGCTGTGCGGGATAAATAACATTCTGCGAGGGTGAATAAACGCTATTAATTTTTTTCATATCAGTATCCTATAGCCAGATAGCCAACAGTTATCCCCGTCAAAGCATTGCCCGTGACAGAGTCTACAAAGTTGATGTTCGCCGTAGTTCTGTCAAAAACATTCGGTGTAGCAACCCACCGTACCCCTAACGCGTTGTACACAATCCCAATCAGCGCGATGGTCGTTGTAGGGAACGGAATAGGGTAGCTTTTCGTAAATCCCCCCATGCCACTCAATACACCATAATCGAACTGCACAATGTGACCTGTCGGCAATCTGAATGCATTATTGCTGCCGGTTGAAAAACTATGCATATCAGGTAGTTGCCCAACCCCAGTGCCTACGTTTTTTTTCGCCGCGGTTCCTAAACCAAGGTATTCGAGAAGCGCAGCAACGGATTTTCCTGACAATGCAGTCAGCGTGTTGTCCAGCGGCTGTTTGCCCGCCAGTGCGTTCGTGATTGTGGTGGCAAAGTTTGGATCGTTACCCAAAGCGGCTGCCAGTTCATTCAGCGTATCAAGTACTTCTGGAGAAGAGGCAACCAGTGCTTCAATAGCGCCTTTAACAAATGCGGTCGTTGCCAGCTGACTATTGCGGGTTCCTGCAGCCGCCGTTGGCGCAGTCGGCACCCCCGTCAGCGAGGGACTTACCAGCGGTGCATATTGCGGATGGGGGTTACTGGCAGCAAGGTGTTTTGCCATCAGGTCATCGGCATAGGCTTGCACCTCAATCGCCTTGTCATCAACAAACTTACGCGTTGCCAGCACCACTGCCGGGTCAATGCTCAATGACACAGCCTGAGCATGACTGACGACCAAAATCATGCGCACGGTTTGTACACGGCCAGAGCCTTCCTGCA
>NZ_JAAVXH010000006.1:0-145229 GCF_012273755.1 Dickeya sp. CFBP 2040 | reverse complement strand
ATTTTTATAGTTGTTAACTGTATGATTAATGCCTTTTATTTGTTTTTTGTTTTAATGTTTGATTTTTTTGTGGTTGTATTGGCAGTTATTTGCATTTGGGTTTATATTTGAATTTAATTAATTTAGATGACTTTGTTATCGTGTTTTTTGAAAAAATGATGTTGGAAGCTATTATGGTTTTTATTCCTTCTTTTTGATTCTTTATTTGCCAGGAATATAACTTTTTTATCGGAAATAAAGCTCTTTCTTTGAGGGTTATTTCTCAATGACTGTTATATCTTGGTGGATAGAATGAATATTGCTATTGTTGCAATGCAAGGGGTTTTTCCCGATGCAGAAGATGTAGATGCTTTATGGCAGAATATCCGTAGCGGAAAAGTCTCCATACCTGAATTTCCTCCGACTATTCAGGAAAGACCTGGGCAGAACTGGATACATCGCCGACCACTATTAACCCATCCGGAATGGTTCGACGCTGCCTTTTTTGATTATACCCCGATCGAAGCTGAAGCGCTGGATCCTCAGCTTCGCTTGCTGATGGAGCAAGCCTGGCTGACGCTGGAGCAGGCGAACGCCTGTCAGGAACACCAGCGTTTACGCACCGGTATCTTCGCTGGCGTGCGCCACTCCCGTTATTTTGAAGAACATTTGCAGTACAACCCCCGCTATTTAGCCGCGCTGGGGGCTGATTACTTGCAAATGATGAACCGCAAAGACAGTGCAGCAACGCTGATTGCTTACCGTTTAGGACTGGGTGGGCCAGCCATTAGTGTCAATACCGCCTGTTCAACTTCGCTGCTTGCCGTTCATTTAGCCTGTAACAGCCTGCTCACCTGGGAGTGCGATGTCGCGCTTGCCGGAGGGGCGGCGATCCCGGCGTTTCAACCCGAATCCCAGTTAGCGATCCCCGGCGGTTTTTTATCACCGGATGGCCTGTGCCGCCCCTTCTCAATGGATGCTAATGGCACGATTGATGGTGCTGGCGTTGCACTGGTGGCGCTGAAACGGCTGGATGATGCATTACGTGATGGTAATGCTATCCATGGCGTGATCCTCGGCAGTGCGGTCAACAGCGATGGCAATGACAAAGTGGGATACTCTGCCCCCAGCGTCAGCGGACAGGCGCGTGTGATTACGGAAGCGCTGGCGGTGGCAGAAGCGGATGTGGAAGATATCGGCTATGTGGAAACTCATGGCACTGGTACGCAACTGGGCGACTCCATTGAGATTTCCGCCCTTACGCAGGCGTGGAATCCCTACACTGACCGCAGCGGTTTTTGCGCATTGGGTTCCATCAAGGCAAATATCGGCCATCTGGGGGCGGCAGCTGGCGTGACAGGGTTGATTAAGGCGTGTTGCGCAGTGCGGGAGGGGGTGATTCCACCACTGGCGCATTGCGAAACGCCTCACCCCGCGCTGAAATTAACCCAGTCGCCGTTCCGTATCCCACAGCAGGCGGAACCCTGGCAACCCGGCAAAAAACCACGGCAAGCCGCAGTCAGTAGTTTCGGTATCGGTGGCACAAATGTACATCTGATCCTGCAACAACCCCCTGAGGTCACTGCATCGCCATTACCGGCGAGCCACGCATCACTGCTGGTGCTGTCGGCGAAAAGTCCCGCCGCGCTGGAGAACCAGTGCCACCAGCTTGCTGCGGCGCTGGCATCGCGCAGCGATGCGGAGTTGCCCGGTTTCGCCACCACGCTGGCATCGACCCGTAGTCATTTTGCCTGTCGTGCTGCGATTGTCGCTGAAAATATCGCGCAGGCGGTGAAATCGTTGCAGACGGTGCGGCCGGTAACCGCAGCGGTCGCTGGCGCTGGTGATGTGGCATTTTTGTTCCCTGGGCAGGGTTCGCAACATACGCAAATGACGCTGCCGCTGTACCGGCAATGCGCCGACTTCCGCAACTGGCTTGATGAGGCGGGGCAGAGTATGCGCCGCCACGGCGGCGGCGAACTGCTGCCACTGCTGATGTCAGAAAGCGAAACGTTGATGTTGACGGAATATGCCCAGCCGACGCTGTTCGCTACCAGCTGGGCGCTGGCGCAGTGGTGGCGTCAGCAGGGGATTGAGCCAACGGTGTTATTGGGCCACAGCATTGGCGAATGGGTGGCCGCCTGTCTGGCGGGAATATTTTCACTGGATGACGCCATGCGCCTGGTTTGTCTGCGTGGCCGTTTGATGCAGGCGGCAAGGCCCGGACGCATGTTGTCCGTGGCATTAGACGCGCCAGCGTTGCAAAAGCAACTGCCGCCGGAGCTGGAGATTGCCGTTATCAACCAGCATAACGCCTGTGTGGTGGGCGGCGATGCGGTGCTGCTTGAACAGCTTAGCCGGCAACTGGAAACACAGGGCATCGCCTGCCGCCTCCTGCATACCTCCCACGCCTTTCATACTGCGGCAATGCTACCGGCAGCGACCGAGTTAGCCCAGGCAGTGGCTGCCACGCCACGTCATTTCCCTTCAATCCCGATTGTGTCCAATGTGACCGGCCAGTTGCTGAGCGAAGAGCAGGCGCTTTCAGCACAATATTGGGCGGAACATCTTCGTCGTCCAGTGCAATTCGCTGCCGGGTTGGAATGTGCCGCCGCTCAGGGTGTGGATATTTTTCTGGAGTGTGGCCCCGGTACGGTATTGGCATCGCTGGCGCGCGGCGTTTTACCTGCTGCGACGGTTATCAGCAGCCAGCCTCATGCCTCGCGGGCAGAGCAGTCAGTCTCCGCGCTGTTGCAGGCCGCTGGCGAGTTGTGGGCGCATGGCCAGGCTATCGATCTGAGCGTATTGATGACTGCGCCGTTAGATCTGCAACGTTTTCGTCTGCCAGGCTACGCCTTTGAGCGCAGCTATCACTGGGCAGAACCTCATCCTGTGGCTGACACCGCGCATCTGAGCCAGCTTCTGGCGACCGGCGGCGTCACTCTGAGCCTCGACGGCAAAGAGTATTGCAGTCAGCAAGAGATCCAATCCCTTTTCAGCCAGCTGATTGCCCCGCAGGTTGAATCCCGTAAATTTTCCTCAGCGGAGAACCTCACGATGAAACAATCTGATGCAAGCAGTACGGAACCACAGAATGACGTTCAGCAACAGATCACCGCTATCTGGCAGGACGTGCTGGCTTTACCGGCTATCAGCCCGGATGAAAACTTTTTTGACCTGGGAGGTCACTCACTCTGGGCTTTGCAGATTGTCAGCAAAGTTAACGCTCACTTTGGCTGTGAAATTCATCTGTCTGAGTTACTTCACGCCGCCACCGTCAGCGATCTCACGGCTCTGGTCGAGCAGCGTCTGCTGAATAGCGTAGATAGCGCAGAGCTGAGTGCGTTGCTGGAAGAGTTGGGTGAGTTCTCCGAAGAGGAGCTGTACGCGCTGTTGCAGGAAGAGCCGGGACAGGCGTCATGAATGACTTTCTCAAAGAAAAACTGGCGGGATTAACCCCGCAACAGCGAGAGCAACTGCGCCAGCGCAGTGCTAAACGGACGCAGCAGCCGCTGCCAGAGGCAACAGGCGAGCTCGATTTTAGCCTGTTTTTTTTCTCGGCTAACGATGAAGAGGGGGCTGTTAATAAATACGACATGCTGTTTCGCTGTGCTGAATTTGGCGATAAGCACGGTATCAACGCTATCTGGTTGCCTGAACGCCATTTCACCCCTTTTGGCGGCTTGTACCCGAATCCTTCGGTTCTGGCCGCAGCGCTGGCGGTACGCACTGAAAACCTGGAACTCCGCGCCGGCAGCGTCGTGGTGCCGCTGCATAATCCGGTGCGGATCGTCGAGGAGTGGTCGGTAGTCGATAACCTCTCCGGCGGTCGCGTGGCGCTGGCGCTGGCCAGCGGATGGCATAAAGGGGACTTTGCTTTACTGCCCGAAGCCTGGCATGACCGGCGTGAACGTGTCGCCAGCGGTATGCAACAGATGCAACGCCTGTGGCGCGGCGAGGCGGTCGCCATTCCGGGCGTGGATGGGGAGAGCGTCGAGGTGCGCACATGGCCGCGACCGATTCAGCCAACGCTGCGCTACTGGCTGACCTGTAGTTCACCTGAAGGGTGGCGCCGTGCCGGAGAGCAAGGGTGCAATGTGCTGTGCATGTTGGGAAATTCTCTCAGTCTGCTGGAAGAGAATATTCATAACTATCGTCAGACGCGTGAGCGGGCGGGATTCGATCCGCAGAGCGGGGTGATCAGCATCATGCTGCATACCTATCTGGATAATGATATTCAGCGGGCAAAGGAGCTGGTTCGCGCACCCATGCTGCGCTATCTCGAAGGCTATATCCGGCAATACGACAACCTGGTGGAGGCGGATATTCGCCAGAATGTGAATGCCAACAAAGCGCAGTTTCTCGACTTTGCTTTCGAACGCTATTTTGAACAGGCCGCGTTGTTTGGCCCGGTCGAAAAATGCCGCCGTTTGACCCATACCCTGAGCGCCATGGGGGTGAATGAAATCGCCTGTCTGATTGATTTTGGTATCCCCCTCGACGCCACGTTGACCAGTCTGGCGCTGTTGCGCGAATTAGCGCCCACCCACTTTCGTGAGCAAAAGGTAAACTGATATGTCCAGTGTCTCTTCGTCCCTGCCGACCCTGACTCCTGAGTTAAAAAATAAACTGCTGGCCCAGTTGTCACAGCGCGCCAAAACCAGCAATGACGCGCAAGAGGCACTGGAAACGCGGCTTGCGCCATGGCTGATTCTTGATCAGCGGCCATTGCTGACGCTTTTTGCCGCAGGTGAAGAGGCGCCGGTGGATGCGGTGTCCATTACCTGCCTGAATGATCGTGTGGTAGGGAAAGGTTTCAATTTGCGCGATATCACCCACGGTATTTGTGGCGACTTGCCGTTGCTCAGCAATATTCGCCAGTTGCCTGAAGGGCGTATTGCCACGCTGACGCTGCCGCGTACTTACGGGCAAATCTATTCGCAAAGCGGCGATATCGTCCGGCTGGTTGAACAGAGTCTTCATATTGCGCATTCACTAGGCGCCCGTGCTGTTTCACTGACCGGGCTGATTCCATCGGCGACGCGCTATGGTCAGGCAATTTGCCATCAGGCGAACCAGCCGTTGATTACCACCGGACATGCCACCACCACCTCGGCGGTGGTGCTGTCTTTGCAGAAACTGTTACAGGCGGCAGGGCGTGATTTGGCTGATGAAGATCTGAGCTTTATTGGCCTGGGATCGGTGGGTACCGCTGCGTTGTCTCTGATGTTGACGGTTCTGCCGCATCCTCGCAGCCTGACATTGTGCGATCTCTACACGCGGCGTGATGCGCTGGAAACATTAATGCGTTATTTGCGCGAAGAGCTGCATTATCAGGGCGAACTGTGCTTTGCACCTTCGCAGCGCACTTGTCCGGAAGAGATCTATCAGGCGACGACATTAGTTGGTGCGACGAATGTGCCGAACGTGGTGGATGTCGCACGCCTGCGTCCTGGCTCGCTGATTGTCGATGACTCGGACCCTCACTGCTTTGATGTCGCACAGGCGATTGAGCGCCTTGAAACTCAGGGCGATATCCTGTTTACCGAAGGTGGCGCATTGCGCGCGCCTGGTGAGATTCAACATCGTATCTACGTGCCAAAAGCGCTGGAATGGGCACTGCAATACCCGGCGGATGACGATAACGCGCATCATATTACCGGTTGTATTCTCTCCAGCCTGTTTTCCGGCAAATTTGATTATCCCGCGACGCTGGGCATGGTGGAGCCGCAGCACGCGGTCACGCACTACCAGGCATTGGTCGAACGTGGCTACCAGGCGGCCAATTTGCATTGTGGTTCCTGGCGTGTTCCTGCATCCGCTATCGCTGCATTCCGTCGTCATTTTGGTGCAGAGGAGGCATGAGTATGTCGTCCCCGGTCGAAAATTTCCCCTGCTTTCATCATGTTATTCAGTATTGGGCGCAGAAGCGCCCGGACACTGTCGCTTTTCACTATTTGCCTGATGGTGAAAAGGTCGCCACGTCACTCAGTTATGCTGAACTGGACAGACAGGCGCGCCTGACCGCACTGATGCTGCAGCAACAGGGCCTGAGTAAGCAGCCGGTACTGCTGCAATTTCGCCCCGGAATCGATTTTATCGTGGCGTTTTTCGGCTGTTTATATGCCGGTGTGATAGCGGTTTCCGCCTATCCACCGGGCAACAATCGCTCGAAGAGTGATCGCCTGCAAAAACTTATCGCCAGTAGCCAGGCGACCACCATCCTCACCAACCATGAAACGCTGGATGATGTGCGGCGTGAGAGTGAAGCTGACGCGTTTGCACTACGCTGTATCGAAGACGCGCAGCGTGGCGATGTTGACGCATGGTGGGCGCCAGCGTTGACCGGAGAAGACATTGCTTTCTTACAATACTCTTCCGGCTCTACCGGTGACCCAAAAGGTGTGATTGTCACCCATGCCAATCTGATGAGTAATCAGTGTGCTATCCGACAGGGGATGGGCAATGGCGACCATACGGTATTCGCCAGCTGGTTACCGTTGTTTCATGATATGGGACTCATCGGCAACGTGATGCAGCCGCTCTATCTGGGCGTCAGCTGTTGGCTGATGCCGCCGATGGCGTTTTTGCAAAAGCCTGTCCGCTGGTTGCGCCTGATTTCTGACGCGGGAGTGACCTGTAGCGGCGGACCCGATTTTGCCTACGCCCTTTGTGTCAATAACATCAGCGAGGAGGAGCGCGCAGGCCTCGATCTTTCCCGCTGGGACGTTGCCTATAATGGCGCGGAGCCGATTCGCAGTGAAACCGTGGCGCGCTTTCAGGCTGCCTATGCGCACTACGGCTTGCGACACGGCGCGCTGTATCCCTGCTATGGGCTGGCGGAAGCGACGCTGTTTGTATCGGGCAATGTAGCGGGGCAACCGGCGACGACCCTGCATGTTGACAGCGAACGGCTCAGCGCCGGGGTAGCGCAACTGACGACAACCACTGATGGCACCACGCTGGTAAGCAGCGGCCAGCTGTGGGGCGGAACTCAGCTGATTATCGCCGATCCGGAACGGCGGACGCGTTGTGCCGATGGCAAGGTGGGGGAGATTTGGCTGCGCGGTGACAGCATCAGCCGCGGATACTGGAATGCGTCAGAGGCGAATGCCACCTTGCTGGCCGCACTGGCAGATGATGCTGAGACGAGCTATCTGCGTACTGGCGATCTGGGCTTTTTGCGTGATGGTCAGCTGTATGTCACCGGGCGTCTGAAAGACGTGTTGATTGTTCGTGGCCGTAACCACTATCCGCAGGATATTGAATACACCGTGCAGAGCAGTGACAGCCAGTTTGTCACGGGGGGCGGCGTGGCGTTTATGAGTGGTGACGAACTGGTCGTGGTACAGGAAGTGCGACGCAGCGCGGTGCGCCGGTTTGATGCCGTACAAGCGCTGGAGCAGGCGCGTAGCGCCGTTGCCGGACGCCATGGTTTGACGCTGGCGCATCTGGTGGCGGTGAAACCGGGAAGCGTGGCCAAAACCTCCAGCGGCAAACTGCGTCGTCGCTATATGTGCAGCCAGTGGCAGGCGGGAAATCTTGCTCCGCTTGGCTTGCCACGCCGTAGTGAAGCCTCTGACGCCAGATCTTCTTCTGCGCTTTTCACTCTGCTTGCGGCTAAAGGGTTAAGCCCTCAGCCCCGGCATACCTTAAGTATGCTGGGTGTTGATTCACTGCTCCGGCTTGAATTGCACACCTTGTTGCAGCAGCGGTTAGCCCGCACTATTCCGCTCGACTGGTTGCTGGCCGATTTGACGCTGGAAAAACTGGAGCAGCAGCTTGCGGCCTTACCTGCGATGGAGACTGTGCCGGAGGAGGAACCTCCAGTGGAAAATGCAGCGGTGACGCCCTGGCAACAAGCGATCTGGCTACATCAACAGACGCAGCCCGACGCGTCATGCTACAACCTGGCGACCTTCCTGACGCTGTCACCGCACCACTCGCCAGAGCAGGTGCAGCAGACGTTAGATCTGCTCAGCGCGGCGCACCCGCAACTGGCGGCGACGCTGACGGATTCCGGCTGGCTTAGCGGGGCGGGAGTGAAGCTGGAATGCGTGGACGTTAGCGACTGGACGTCCGCACAGCGGTCAGCATGGTTGCTGGATTTCCGTGCGCGTCCCTTTGATTTGACTGTCAGCCCAGCGTGGCGTTGCGCCCTGCTAACCGGGCAGGGGCAAGGCGTGCAACTGGCATTAGCGGTTCACCATATGATTATTGATCATATGGCCGCGCAGACATTGTTGCACGATTTGCGCCAACTGCTCGCTGGGGAACAGTGTTTACCGGCAGCCAGCCGTTTGCCGTTGATGCTCGGAAGCCTGCACAGCAGCGCTCGTCCCGATCTGCAGGCCGATGCTGGCTGGCTGGATGCGCTGTGCGCCATGCCGGAACGACCAGATTTTAATCTGGCGAAACCGGTACAACCGGCGGCGCTGGCCAGTGTGCGCCACACGCTGGCCGCCGCTGAAACGCAGGCATTAAAGCAATATGCACAGCAGGCCGGGACTACGCTGCATGTGCTGTTAGCCGCCGCCTTTGCCGCTCTGCTGGCGCGATATAGCGGTGAAACGCGACTGGCGCTTGGCATACCGGTTTCCGTGCGCGCGCCTCAGCAAGCCCGCTGGCTGGGTAATGCAGTTAATATTTTGCCACTGGCGTTGCACGTTGATGATGACACCACGCTGAAAACGCTGCTTGAGCAAGTCAGCTCGCACACTCATCTGCTGCTTCGTCATCGCTTTCTGCCCTATATTTCGTTGCTGGAACAGGTGCGGCGGCGGCAGCCTCAGCGCGATAATCTCTACCATGCCGTGTTCGCCTGTCAGAGTGAACAGCCTGATTGTCCGCCGTTTATTCCCGCAGCGGCGGCGCAAAGCCAGTTTTCACTGCTGGCATTCCCGTCGCCACAACAGATAGTGCTGGAGCTGGAGTTTGATCCGCTGCAGTGCGACAGCCACAGCGCGCAACGCTTACTGGCACATTTACAGCAATGGCTGCATGAAGCGCTGCTGCGGCCAGATATCGCCATCGGCCAGATTTGTTACCTGTCATTGGCTGAACAGGCTGAAATGGGCCTGTTGACCCGCCCGGTCACACCCCAACTGAGCCACCAGGATGTGATTAGCCGTTTCCGTCGCCAGGCGGCGTTATCCCCTGACGCTACCGCAGTCGAGGACGCCAGTGGAGCCTGCAGCTACGCTCAATTGCTGGCGCTGGCGCAAGGTTATACCGCGTTGTTGCAGCATCAGCATGTCAGGCCGGGGGAACGCATTGGCCTGGCGATGACGCGCGACCGTCATCTGCCAGCAGCGATGCTGGCGATTCATGCTGCTGGTGCCTGTTACGTGCCGATGGATCTCAGCTATCCGGCAGACAGGCTGGCCATGATGATGGAGGACAGCCAGTGCCGGATTGTTATGGCGCGCGATCCGGCGTTATTCCCCGAACATCATGTTATTACGCCAGTCGATCTGCGGCCGGAGGTTTCGCGTCCGCTGGTGGCGGCCAGTCTTGATGCTATCGCCTACGTGCTTTACACCTCTGGCTCCACCGGCAGACCGAAAGGCGTGCAGGTGACGCAGGGCAATATTTCGGCGTTGCTGGACTGGGCGCAGACCTGTCTGAGCGACAGGGAACGTGCGCGGATTCTGGCATCGACATCCATCTGCTTCGATTTGTCCGTGTTTGAATGCTTTGTTCCGCTGTGTCTCGGAACGTGCTGCGTGATCGTCGAACGTATTCTCGATTTGGCGGAGCGTTCGCTTGATGTTTCTCTGGTCAATACCGTGCCCTCCGCCGTGGAGGCGCTGTTGCAGGCCGGAGCCTTCCCGTTGCAGGCTCAGGTGGCGCTGGTGGCTGGCGAGCCTTTCCGCCAGACGCTGGTTGACCGGCTGCTGAGTCAGGCACCACTGCTGCGATTACTGGATCTGTATGGTCCGACCGAAGATACCGTCTATTCCACCTGCGCTCGCCGCTATGCCGGTGGTGATGAAACCATTGGCACGCCATTGCCTGGCACCAGGGCATACGTGCTGGATAGCGTCCAGCAGCCAGTGGCGCAAAACATGCCGGGAGAGTTGTGGCTGGCCGGGGAGAAATTGTCGCAAGGCTATTTGCAACGCCCCGAACTTAACGCGGCGGCCTTTACCGTACCTGCCGCGCTCCGTCATCTGGAAACCCGCGCCTATCGCACAGGGGATCGGGTGCGTCGTCTGGCGGATGGGCGATTAGTCTACCTGGGCCGTCTGGATCACCAGATAAAACTGAACGGTTATCGCATTGAAACCGGTGAGGTTGAGCGTTGCCTGTTGCGCGCGCCGGGTATCCAGCAGGCTGTGGTTAGTGTGGTGGAGAACGCCACCGGGCAGAAACAGCTTGCCGCCTGGTATGTTCCGGCGGGAGAGGAGCCCGGTTCCGGCGAGCTACGCCGCCAACTGGCGAAAACACTGCCTGAGTGGATGCTGCCCAGCGCCTGGTTGGCATTGCCGACATTGCCGCAAACCCCAAATGGAAAAATTGATCGCCGCGCGTTGCCGTTGCCTGCCTTCGGCGAGAAACAGTCGCAACCTCTGCAACGTGAGGACGAACAGCAACTGGCGGATATATGGCAGCAGGTTTTGGGGCAGCGTCCACAGAATCGGGAGGCGCACTTTATCAGCCTGGGCGGAAATTCCCTGCTCGTAGTGCAGTTGCGTCAACAACTCAGCCGCTATCTGAATGTCGAGGTTCCGATTGCCTTGTTGCTTAATCATCGGGCTTTCGGCGAACAGGCTGATGCGCTGGCTGGCTGGTTGCAACAAGCTCAATCCTGCGACGACATTGAGGAAATTTCGTTATGAGTCAGACAGTAAATCTCTATGAGCGGTTAACGGCGCTGGGGATAACCCTGCGGCATGATAATGGACAACTGCGTGTTCGGGCAGCGAAAGGGGCGCTGGATGAAGCATTGAAAGCGCAATTGCAGTTGCACAAGTCCGGATTGCTGCAACTACTGACCGGGGAAGGAGAAAACATACCGGCCAGCGAAGGCCAGACCAGACTCTGGCTGTGGCAGCAGCAACATGGCGGTGATGCTTATCATCTGGCGCTGGGACTACAGCTTGAGGGGGGGCTGGATGCTTCGTTGTTTTGCCAGGCACTGAATGACGAAATCGCTCAGCATCCGGCCTTACGTATGCGGCTGGTGGAAACAGATCAAGGGTTGTGCCAGCGCTGCGGTAACGGACTACCGGCGATCGTTGCGCAACAGGCTCCGTCCGGCACACCGCAACAGTGGCTGCAACAACTGGCCGCCCCCGCGTTTGATCTGGCTAACGACGTGCTGCTGCGTGCGCAATTGCTGCGTGAGGCAGAGGATCGCCATGTGTTACTGCTGGTTTTCCATCACAGTGTAATTGATGGCTGGAGTCTGGGGATGTTGCTGAATAACGTCGCCCAGCGTTATCAGGGCCAATTGCCTCCAGCGGAAAATCTGCCGGTTTATAGCCCGGCGACGGATACCCGACAAGCGGATGACTGGTGGGAAGCGCTGTTGCAGGATGCTGAGGAACCGATCTCGTTTCCTCCGGCGGTCGGCCAGCCACAGGCCGGTCATTCCGTCTTGCCGGTTGACGGTAAGCTGTGGTCCCGCCTGACGGCATTGGCAGAACGCAGTGGCGTCAGTCTGCACCACTGGATGAATGCCGCATTCCAACTGCTGTTGGCCAGGTATTACGGAAAAAACGATACCGTGGTGCTGACCCCCTATGCCAACCGTAATGCCATTGCGGACGCCCGACGTGTCGGCTTTCTGGTGAACACCTTGTATAGCAGAGCGAACATGCAGCCGACGCAAACACTGCGTGAACTGGTGCTGACATTGGCCCGGCAGACGCAGGAAAGTCTTCCCCACAGCCATGCTTCTTATCACCATCTGCGTACACGCCATCCACAGGCCGCCAGCAATATTATGTTTAGCCTGGAAAGCGATGCGGCGGATCAACTGGCGCTGTCCGGCATTCATGTCAGCCTGGTGCGATATTTTCCCCAACAGGCCAAATTTGATCTGATGCTGACCGTCGTGCCTGGCGCACAGCCGCAGTGTTTGTTTGAGTTTCGCCATGGCGCGCTGACGGCGCAGGATGTCGCAATAATGGCTGAGGCCTATCTCTGCCTGCTGCAGCAAATCGCCGACGATCCCGATGCGGCGTTGCAGACGTTCCGCCTGCAGGCCACTGCGGCAGTCGCGCAGATACCTGCATCCCCCGCAGGGCCGCTGGAGCAGATTGCGCGTCAGGTAAGGCAAACGCCGCAGGCTACTGCTGTCGCTCAGGGGCGTGAGTCATGGTCTTATGCGCAACTATGGGCAAAGGTTGGTCGGGTCGCACAATGGCTGCATCAGCAGGGGGTGCAACCGGGATCGTCGGTGGGGATTGGTTTACCCGCTGGTCCCGCCGCATTGGCGGCGACGCTGGGCGTTTTCGCCGCCGGAAGTGCTTATGTGCCGCTGGACAGACGGCAACCCGTGGCGCGTTTACAGGCAATGATTGCTGATGCGGGTCTGGCGTTGGTGATTGATGAAGAGACATTACCGGAGGGCGAAATCAGTGGCGAATGGTCCCCCTGGGTAACTCAACCGACAGATCGCGCCTGGCTGATATTTACTTCCGGCTCCACCGGGACGCCCAAAGCGGCGATTGTGCATCATGCCGGTGTTGCACGCCTGCTGGCATGGTACCAGCAGGCCGTTGGCAACGAAGAAATGCGTGCGTTGGTGATCAGTAACACCGCATTTGATTTAACCCAGAAAAACCTCTTTGCGCCGTTAATGTGTGGCGGGCAGGTGCTGTTTCCCTGCATGGAGCAGTTTGATCCAAAGGCGGTGCTGGCGGCGATCATTCAGCATCAGGTCACGGTGATTAACTGTACGCCAACCGCATTTATCTCCCTGTTGCAGGAGGCCAAAGAGCAGGGATATGTTGCACTGGACAGCTTGCGTTATGTCGTGCTGGGTGGTGAACCTATTCTGCTGGCACCGCTGCGGCAGTGGCAGCAGCAAAGGCCGACGCCATGTCGTTTTATCAACAGCTATGGTCCGACAGAGTGCGCCGATGTTGTCGCCTGGTATCTGCTGGCGAGTCCTGTTGCGCAGCAACATGAACCGGTACCGTTGGGGCAGGCTATTCCGGGGGCGCTGCTTTCGGTGGTGGATCATCATGGCCAGCCGTTACCCGCCGGGGTCAGCGGTGAACTGATGATTGATGGTGACAGTGTTGGACTGGGATATCACCAGCGTCCCGATATGACCGCACGCCAGTTTTTGTCCGGCGGGGCAGGTATCAACCAGCGGCGTTATTTAACCGGTGATCGCGCTGTGTTGCGGGAAGATGGCAATCTTTACTACCTGGGGCGCAGTGACCGGCAAATTAAGCTCAATGGCTATCGCATTGAAATTGAAGAAATTGAAGCGGCATTGCTGGCCACGGGACTGGTGGATGAAACCGCCGTCGCGCTACGAGAAGACGCGCGGGGACACGCGCTGCTGGCGGCATTTTACTGCAGCGCCGAGGTCGGGCTGACCGAGAGCCAACTGCATGACGCACTGGCGCAGCGACTGCCGCATTATCAGGTGCCTGCACGCTATGTGCCGCTCGCCGCTATGCCGCTGACCCGCAGCGGCAAAATTGATCGTAACGCGTTGCCGCAGACCTTGCCGTCCCCCGCGTCTGCCACGCAGACTGGCATATTGAATGCTGGTCTGGAGCAGGATATCGCGGAAATTTGGCAGACCCTGCTGGATTGCCCGGTCAATGATCGTGATGCTGATTTTTTCGCGCTAGGGGGGCACTCATTGCTGGCGATGGAAGTGGTGCGCCAGATTCGCCGCCAGTTGGGTATCGCGGCATCCACCGGCTTAATGATGCAACACCCGCGTCTGGCGGATTTTGCCGCCGCGCTGGCGCAGTTGCCGACCGGGCACGCGCGTACCGACCACATCGACAACCACGACCCTCATGCCGCGCACCCGCTGAGCGCGATGCAACAACGGCTATGGTTTTTGTGGCGTCTTCATGGCGCAAGCAGTGAATATTCGATGTCTGCGGCATGGCGTCTCGACGGCGCACTGGATACGCTGCGGCTGCAACAGGCGCTGGTGGCGCTGGTGGCGCGACACCCTATTCTCGGCAGTCGTTTGATTGAAAATCCACAAGGTCCCCATTATCACCTTGATCCCCAGGATGGCCCGATAGCGCTGGAAGAGTATCAGGTCAGTGAAGCGGAGTTTCCCGTTTTCCGTCATGGCTTCCATACTCAGCCACTTGATTTGGCGCGCGACCGCTTTATCCGTTTTGCCCTGGTACATACGGAGCCAGCACGCCACTACCTTTTGGTTAACCTGCATCATATCGCCGCCGATGGTTTGTCATTGCCGATATTACTACAGGATCTACAGCGTGCCTGGCTTGGCTCGCTTCCTGCGGAACCTGCCCCGCAGTTCGCCTGGCTGGAGCAACAGCGCAAGGCCGCCTATCCCTTGCTGCGTGAACGCTGGCGAAGCTGGCTGGCGGATGCGCCGCAAACGTCGCGTTTTCCCACCGACTCCCAGCCTGATAGTGCTGATGAGCAGGATGCCGGCATCCAGGCGCTGTCATTAGCGCCAGAACAGTGGCGTCAACTGAAACAGCAAGCGCGGCAGTGGAGCATTACCCCTTTTGTCGTGCTGTTGAGCAGTTGGTTTATCCTGTTGCAACGCTACAGCCGCCAGCAGGATCTGGTCTTCGGCATCCCGGTAGCGTTGCGCGATGATCCTGACAGTGCCGCAGTGATCGGGCCGTTGCTTAATAACATTCCGCTGCGTGTGCAGTGTGATGGCTCATTGCCGCTGGAAACGATGGTGAGGCGTGTCGCTACGGCATTTGATCAGGCGATCTCCGGTTCGGCGCTGCCATTCGAAGAGATTGTTGACGCGGTGAATCCGCTGCGTGATGCGAAACAGTCGCCGCTCTTTCAGATTCAGATCGTGGAAGATCCTGTCAGCCTCGATGAACTCAGCTTGCCGGGGTTGGCGGTGACCACCTGCCCGACATTGTCGCAGCAGGCAAAGTATGATCTTAACGTGCATTTCCAGTCTCAGGGCGCGGCGTTTGGCGGTTATATCGCTTATCGCCAGTCACTGTATGGTGAGAACACCCTCGTGCGACTGGCGCAGGCGTGGCAACAGCTGATTGCCGCGATGCTGACGTCACCGGGGGCGGTGATCGACAGCCTGAGCCTGGTGTCCGCCGCCGAGTTTATCGCACAGCAAAGTGAATTTTCGCACGAGGAACCTTCGCTAACCACGGCGCAGACATTGCACGGCCTGTTTGAAGCCCAGGTGAAGCGTACGCCACAGGCGACGGCGCTGGTGTGGGAAGGCGGTGAGCTGAGCTATGCCCAGCTTGATAGCTGGGCAAACCAACTGGCACATGGTCTGATTGCCTCAGGGCTGGCGTCGGGGGAGTGCGTTTCCGTCTGCCTGCCGCGCAGCGCCGCGCGTATCGCCGTGCTTTACGGCGTGCTGAAAGCGGGGGGAATGTATTTACCCATCGATCCACACTGGCCTGTCGAGCGGCAATCTCTGGTGCGCCAGCAGGCGCAGCCTGCTCAGCATATTGATGAGCAGCGCTTACTGACGCTGGCGGAAGGTCAGCCGGTGGTTGCAGTGGCGCGTCATGTTGATGCGCAGCAGTGCTGTTATCTGATGTATACCTCAGGTTCTACTGGCATACCCAAAGGGGTGCCTATTCGTCATGGTGGTGTGGCACACGATTTGCTTTTTCTTATCCGCCGTCTGGCGTTGGGGGAAGGCGACCGGGTGCTGCAATTGACATCATTCAGCTTCGACCCTGCCGTACGCGATCAGTTCGCCACGCTGGCGAGTGGTGCCGCCGCCATCCTGCCAGATGACGCCACGGCGACTCATCCTGCGCGCATTCTGGCGCTGATGGCTGCACAGCAGGTCAGTCATGTATTGTCGATGGTGCCGACACTGCTGCGTGCCTTGCTGGCGGAGAGCTGCGGTGCCGCTACCCTGCGGGTGCTGATGCTGAACGGTGAGCGTCTGCGTGGCGACGATCTCACTGCGGCATGGCGTGCTTTCGGCAGCAATCTGACCATTATCAATCAGTACGGTCCCACCGAAGCCACGATGACCAGCGCGACTCACGTGGCGACGACGCAAGACGAAAGTGCGCTGACGGTACCGCTCGGCGTCGCCAATCCCAATACCCAGTTGTTGATTATGGATGAAAAGGGCCAGCCGTTACCGCAGGGAGCGGTGGGCGAAATCTGTATTGCCGGACCGGGGCTTTCGCAGGGGTATCTGGGGCAGCGTTCACCGGAAGCCTTTGTCTGGCGCACCCTGCCTGATGGAACCCGGCAGCGTTTTTACCGCAGCGGTGATCTCGGTCGCTGGCGAAATGATGGCGTGCTGACGTTTCTCGGACGGATGGATTTCCAGGTCAAACTGCGCGGCAATCGTATTGAGCCAGGAGAAATTGATGCCTGTCTTGGGCAATTGCCTGAGATTCGTCACTGTGCGGTTAATGTGATTGGTGATGAGCGCAATCCGGTTCTGGCGGCCTGGATTGTTGAAAACACGCCGGGAACGGTACAGATCGAGGCAGTAAAACAAGCGCTGATGGCAAAACTACCTGCTTATATGGTGCCTTCCTGCTTCACGCTGTTGTCCGAGTTGCCGCTGACCGCCAGCGGCAAAGTTGACCGTCGCCGTCTGCCGCAGCAGTTGCCGCAACAACCACAGAGAAAGGCGAAAACAGGTAATGCCACCGAACAGGCTATTGCCCGCGTATGGCAGCAACTGCTTGAGCTACCAACACCGCCGGACTGCGAGACCAATTTTTTCGAGATGGGCGCCAACTCGTTGATGATGGTTCAGGCCAGCGAACGTATCGGCAGCGCGCTGGGCGACTCGCTGGCGGTAGTCGATCTTTTTGCCCACCCCACTATTCGGGCACTCAGCCAGTTTGTCATGGCTAAAACGCCGACCGTCGCCCCATCGCCGGAGATTAATGTTAATGCCGCCCGCCGTCGCGCCGCATTTACCCAGGCGCGTGAGCGGCGTGTTCCGGCTCAGACACAAAGGAATCCTTCATGAGTGATGCACAACCTAATCGCTTGTCGCGTGGATTGCAGGCGGTTGAAAAGTTTGAGCTGCCACTGGGCAATCCTCACGGGCTGTTACACGGGATGCGCCTGCAAGCGCCCGCGTTCAAACAACATTTTCTGGAAGATTTTGGCGATTTTTTTCGCGCAGAGCAGGCGATTGATGAGAAAACGCGCACCTTATTGTCTCTGGTGCTGGCCTGCACGGCAGGCACTCCGCCAGCTTTGCTGGAGTTTTGCGCCGGAGCCGCGCTAAAGCAGGGCTGGCAGCGTGAGCAGGTGTTGAACGCGGTGGAACTCACCGCGTTATTTAATGGCTGGCCGGCGGCGATTGCGGCAACGCAAACAGTGATGGCAACGTTCAGCAAACTGGATAACCAGGTTATGGAGGCTGAAAATTATGGCGCACGCTGATATTCCGGGTCGTTTTTTCCCTCTTGATGAACAGGGGTTTATTGTCAATGACACTTCCGCCCGCCATTTTCCCGCAGCGTTTGGTGCCCGGCTGGTCAGCGCGTTTCAGCAATGGTTTCCAAAGACGCTGCGCGCTGTGTACTTGCGCGGTTCTGTCGCCCGCGGCACCCAGGTGCCTTATCTCTCCGATCTTGATGCGTTTGCTGTTGTGGCGGATGGATGCCCGACAACGCCGCTCACGGCGGATGATGCTCTGACGGTGGAATTACATCAGTTATTGCCTGGGCTGACCGAGCTGGAATTCACCACCTGCCAGGAAAAAGATGTCTTGGGCAATTACCTCGGCGTGTGGCCGTTTTTCATCAAAACACAGTCGCTGTTACTTTACGGCCATGATTATGCCCGCCAGCTGGCACCTTACCGGCCAGGGGTAGCCATTATGGGAGAGGCGTTGTGGTTATCGCAGCGGATGGCGGAATACCAAAGGCGCTTGCGCCAGCCAGAATGGCAGGCTAAACCGCGGTTGATGTGTGAGTGGATAATGAAAGCAGTGGTCCGCGCCGCTTTCGAACTGACAATGGAGCAGCAGCGTTGTTATACGCGTGATCTGTCGTTGTGTTGCCAGGTCTTTTGCCGTCAATACCCACAACAGGCCGACCTGTGCCGCCAGGCGGTGGCGTGGGCAATTGAACCGGACGATTGCCTCGCAGAGCAACAACAGTTACTGGCGGCGTTTTGCCCCTGGATAGAGCAGCATTTGCAGGTTTTACTGGCGCAGCATCAGGTCGATCCTGCGGATTACCGACTGGCTCCCACAGTGGAGGAGGGTTGATGGCCAGTTTAAGCGAAACAGTACGTAACAAGAGTCTGCAAACCATCTGGTCAGCAGTATTAATCAGCACGTTGGGGAATTTTTTACTGATGTTATCGCTGTCGGTGTATATCTGGCGCATCACTGGCAGCAATTTTCTCGCATCGGCGGTGTTTGCCGTGCAATGGGGGGCGATCATTTTCTCTGCTCCGCTGGTCAGCCGGTTGTTGCAGCGGATTAGCGCCGCAAAACTGGCCGCGATTAGCGAATGGCTGGGCGGCGGGGTGTCACTGCTGATTGGCCTGAGCTATGAGCATTTGACGCTGGTGTTTGTGCTGCTTGCCTTGCGCGGGCTGGTCGAGAGCCTGAGCAAGGCCGCCAGGGTGGTCGCACTGAAAAATACCGTTCCTGAGCCGCTGTTGGGGCGCGCCGCCTCGCTGTTCGGTACCGGTACCTTTATTGGTATTGCGCTGGGGTCGCTGCTGGGTGCCATTCTGGTAGAAAAGAGTCCGCTGGTCTGGGTGGCGCTGATCGACAGTTTAACCTTCCTGCTCTCCGGCGCGCTCTATTTCCTGCTGTGGCGACGTAACAGAACGCAGGAGAGTTCAGCGCCGGCAGCCAGCGGCAGCGCGCTGCGTCCGGCGTTTGAGGCGCTGCGCGAGCTACCGCAGTTGCGGCGGCAATTTATCTGGGTGATGGTGACAACGGCGTTATTGCAGGGATTTCACAATGTGGCGCGCACCTTATTGCCTGTCAACCTTCTCGGCCTGGGCGAACAGGGGGTTATGTTGCTACAGGCGATTGCCAGCGTCAGTTTCTTTACTGGCTCGCTGGTGGTGGCGTGGTTGATGCAGGATGAAAGTCAAAGCTGGCGCAACCAGCCGTGGTTAATCGCATTGGTCAGCGTGGTATTGATGCAGTTGTCGCTGTTGACCCCGGTAGTCTGGCTGAGCCTGTCCGGCTATGCACTGTATCTGTTTGTCTTCCAGATTGCGTTCACGTTCTGCCAGAAGAACATGATTGTCCAGTGCCCGCCCTCGGCAATGGCTGCGGTATCGTCGAGCGTCTTATCGCTTTCCACCCTCGGCATGGTGCTGGCAATTGTTGCCGGCGGCGCGCTTTCTGATCAGATAGGGCTGGTCGCCACCGGTTGGGCGTTATGCGGCGTGTTTGCTGTCGTATTGCTGTGGGTAGAACTGCCCCACTGGATGGGAAAAACGAAACCCGCCGCGCTGGGGGATGCTGCAAATGATTAACTGGCTGCGCAGTGATCTGAGTGAAAAACTGATATGGTGGATTAAGCCAGGAAAGCACGATACGCCGTTGCCAGACTTGCTGGCTATCCTGCAACGCGGGGCGCTGATCGGCGAACGTCCGCCTTATATTCTCGGTGAGCGCCGCTGCATCGCCTTTAGTGAAATCCCGCTGATTCAGGCCGCCCGGCTCCTGCTGAACGCTGCTAAGGCTGGGGTCAATTTTGCCCCCTATGGGTTGCAGTTTGATCGCAATGCGCTTTTCGCCAAGGGCGCGCGGCAAACCATCCATCAGCCTTTAGCTGAAGCGGACCTCCTTCCCGCAGATCAACGCTTTCGTCATGTCTCGCTGGCACCTGAATGCGGGATTGATTTTACCTGGAAACGTGAGTGGCGACTGCCGGTGGATCAGTTGGCCTTCAATGCTGAACAATGCACGCTGATTTTACCTGATCGTCAGGCGCTGCAATGGCTGCGACAGCATAGTTCCTCCCCAATGACCGAGAATGTTCTTCTTCTGGAGACCCTGTTATGAACCTGGCCTTGGCTACAGGCGCTGAGCCACAACACCGTTTGTGGGCGCTGGATTCGCTGCATGACGTGCTTTCGCTGGCTGCTGAGCAAGCCGAAAATGGTATTGAAACGATTAATGCGGTCGGAGAGCGTACGTTCTGGCGTTACGCCGATTTCTACCCTCAGGCGCTGGCGGTCAGTCATGCTCTGGAGGATGAGGGGATCCAGCCAGGAGATCGGGTGCTACTGCGGTTGGCTGATCCGGCGGACTTTGTGCTCGCCCTGTGGGGATGTCTGTTGCGCGGTGCGGTGGCGGTGCCCGTTGCGGCGGGACAGCCGTGGCCAACGCCAGCGCATACCTTACGGCTGGCGCTGGCTTCACTGGAGCTACTTCGCCCGACAGCGATGATTGGCGCGGGAGAGGATCTGCTTCGTTTTCAACAGATCCAGCATGATAGGCCGCAGGCGCGGATGCTGGTGGTTGACGCAGCGCAATTACGCGCATTGCCTGCCAGCCACGAGGTTCGCTCGGCTGGTGCGCGCGGTGATGATCTGGCGCTTATTTTCCCTACATCGGGATCTACCGGGCAGCCCAAACTGGTGACGCAGAGTGCGCGCGCGTTGATCGCCATGGCCGCCGGTAGCGCGCAGATGAATGATTTTACGGCTCAGGATGTGTTCCTGAACTGGATGCCGATGGAGCATGTTGGCGCGGTGGCCTTTTTGGGTATTTTGCCCACCTGTTGCGGCGCGGCGCAAATCCATCTGGCGACGTCATGGGTAAACGAGGATCTGGGCCGTTTTCCGCGTCTGGTGGCGCAACGTCAGGCGACAGTGGGGTGGGTGCCTAACCATGTGTTCAGCGAGCTGGCGCAACGGGAGGCGGCTTCCGACTGGGATTTCAGCAGCCTGCGTTTTCTGGTGAATGCCGGAGAAAGCATCAGCGATCAGATGAGCTATTGCGCAGAACGTTTTTCTGCACACGGCCTGAATCCTTCGGCATTAAGACCCGCTTTTGGCATGTCGGAGACGTGCTCAGGATTGACCTGGTCGTCGGGCGATGGGCGTCGGGTAAACGGTTATGTGGATTTAGGTCTGCCGATCCCCGGCGCAAGCGTGCGTGTCACCGACAGCAACGGTGCGCTGTTAAAAGAGGGCGAGACAGGTAATTTACAGGTGCGGGGACCGTCCGTTACCCAAGGCTACTTTAACGGCGAAGCAGAAAACTGCTTCCTGCCGGGAGGATGGTTTGATACTGGCGATCGCGCCTTTTTGCATCAGGGGCGGTTATACATTACCGATCGTGAAGGGGATGGCATTGACGGTATTTCCATTCCCGGTTACCAGTTGGAAGCTGAGCTGGAACGCCTGCCTGGTGTACGCGCCGGTTACACCGCTGTTTGTCAGTCTGCGGGATTGATCGGTATTTTCTTCGTCGCTCAGGCGGGATGTGATCGCCAGACGGTGCGCAAGCGGATTGATGCGCGTCTGGCCCAGCTCATTGCGGCTGCGCCATACCAGTTGTTTGATTGCGAAGCTGAGACCATTCCACGCACATCGATTGGTAAAATTCAGCGCAAAGTACTGCGTCGCCGTCTGGCCGCTCTGACACAACAGGAGCAGGTGGAATGAGATGTTATGCATTTGGCTATGCGGGCAGCAGCGATAATGCATTTATCGCGCTTAATGCTGACTGGCCACGGACGTTGCCGCTACAGCAGTATGTCTATCCTGGACGTGGTAGCCGTATGTCCGATGAATTCGCCCCTTCACTGATGATGCTGGCCCGGCAGGCGGCAGAGGATATCGCCGGACCGGAACCGGTGATCTTGCTCGGCTACAGTTTCGGCGCTCTGGTGGCTTATGAAACCGCGCGCTATCTGCGTAGTCAGAACCGGCCCGTAGCGGGGCTGGTGGTGTGCGCGATGAATGCCCCTCATCAGCAACTCCCTTCGCGGCAGGTGCACACTTTTGATCTGCCAACGCTCATTGTTTATCTCACGACGCTGGGAGGGACGCCAGCGGAGCTTCTGGCTTCTACCGAATTGATGCGTTGGTTTGCCCCGGTAATCCAGTGTGATTATCGGCTCCTTGATGCTTATCGCCCTGAATCGGGAGACGCGCTGGATTGCCCGATTGTCGCGCTGTATGGCGAAGGCGATGCACTGACCACGTTGTCAGGCATTGCGGCATGGCGTGATTGCACTACGGTTTCTTTTCATTCCACCGCCATTGCTGGCGGCCATTTTTTCTTGCTGAACCAGCCGCAAAGCACGTTGTCTTCGTTGTTCCGCTTGTTGTCTGCGGCTCTTCTGAAGGAGATAGCCGTATGAATGCCGATCTTCGTTTTGAATTTTGTGTGATGAATAGTTGGGTCGGTGATCTTGCCGGCAACAGCCTGCGTATTCAGCAAGCCTGGCAGCAGGCGGATAATCGCCACGCCGATCTGTTATTTCTGCCGGAAATGGCGCTGTCTGATGAAGCGCGGGATTTTACCTGCGGGCGGGGTTTGATCCTTCGCCGATAGATCCGATGATGTTGATGGTGACGTTAGGGGATTGGGTGGGGAGTTTATCAACTTGAAATTGATGTCGTGCCTGTGAACATCAAAAAATGAATGGTTCGTTTTGCAGGGATACTTACAGTATATCGGCGAGCTAGTGACTTAAGCCAAAAAGCAAAAACCCGCCTTCTAGGCGGGTTCTTTAAATAAGTGGTGCCCGGACTCGGAATCGAACCAAGGACACGGGGATTTTCAATCCCCTGCTCTACCGACTGAGCTATCCGGGCAACGGGGCGCATTAAACCGGATTCAGGCTGCCTCGTCAACGTGAATTCACCCACTTTTTGATGGTTTGACTGCTTTTTCAGCGGTTATGCATTTTTTGCGCAAATAAGCAGCGCATCGCCGATGGAATTATCAATGAGGGCGTAGTGAAGACATTACGCCAGCGCGCCGTGTTTACGGCACATGGCGACGCGCAGTACGTCTTCTGCCAGCCGCTTTGCTACCGTCACGTCGGACAACTGGCGTTTTACCAGCAACTTACTCAGGCAGCCTTCCAGAATCAGTTCCAGCTGTAATGCCACCATGTCTGTATCGTCGGTTTCCAGTTGTTCCAGCAACGCTTTGGTGTACTGATATGACGCCTGTTTTTGTTGTTCGGCAATCTGGTGAATTGGGTGGAGCGGGTCTGGAAACGCACTACAGGCAGCGATGAACAGGCAACCGGGAAAACGATACTGGCTGACGGCGTCCTGTAGCCGTTGATAGCGTACCAGCAGCTTCTGTTCGGGCCTGAGTTGTTCATCTACGAATACCTGCTGGCGCCAGATATTCACCTGCTGGCTATGGTAGCGCAGGCTGTCGTACAACAAGGCTTCACGGTCGGGCCAGAAGGGCTGTAGCTCGGCAGGAGAAATGCCCAACTGATCGGCCAGTATCTCTAGCGTCGTGCCGGCGAATCCACGCTGTTCCAGCAAGGCCAGCGCTTGCTCCAAGACTTCTTCCCGTTGCATCATGCTTCTCCTGCTCTGTGCCATCACTAACCAGTGTGGTTTATCTCCGGCATCTTTCAAGTTGAATCGCGCTAGCGCGCGAGTGTCTGCAAATGTGCGGCAAAAGCGGCGGCGTCCATGAAGCCGGTAACGCGCGAACCCGGAATTTCCCGACCATTGGCGTCGAAAAACAGAATAGTCGGCAACCCCAGCACATGCAGATGTTGCAGCAGCGTCCGCTGAGCCTCGGCGTTGGCGGTGACATTCGCCTGCAATCGTTGCATGGAAGACAGCGATTGCTGCACTGTTATGTCGCGGAAGGTGTATTTTTCGAACTCTTTGCAGGCTATGCACCAGTCGGCGTAGAGATCGAGCATGGTGATACGGTTGCCGCTGCGGCTCAGCGCCGTGGTCAGTTCGTCCAGCGTATTGGTTGGTGTAAAGCGCAGTTGGCTGGTGTTGGTTGACTGCGCCTGTACCGGTGCGAATAACCAGTCCTGCAATGGCCTTGCCGCCAGCAGCGCGCCCAAAAACAGCAGAATTTGTATGACTCTCATGCCGCCGGCATGACTGCGCAGGCTGAGGGCAAACGCCCAGCCGAAAAACGCCACGCCGAGCAGTGCCCACATGCGCCACTCCCAGGTATCGCCCAGCACTCTTCCCAGCAGAAATACCGGTAGCGCCAGAATCACAAACCCAAACCCCTCTTTGACGTGACTCATCCAGGGGCCGCGCTTGGGTAACAACCGGTTGCCGAACAGGGTAATGACCATCAATGGCAGCCCCATACCGAGCGCATACAAATACAGCGAGCCGCCGCCGGCCAGCAGGTTACCGCTCTGAGCGATGTACAACAGCAGCGCGCTGAGCGGCGCGGTGGTGCAGGGCGAGCAAATCAGCCCAGCCAGTGCGCCCATGGCGAAGACCCCGGCAACAGAGCCGCTTTGCTGGCGATTGCTCCATAGCGTCAGGCGGGTTTGCAGCGATGACGGTAGTTGCAGGCTATAGACACCGAACATCGACAGCGCCAGTGCCACAAACATTATCGATAACCCAATCAGCACATAAGGATGCTGCAATGCCGCCTGAAAACGCAGCCCTGCCGCCGCAACAATCAGGCCGAGCACGGTGTAGGTCAACGCCATTCCCTGCACATACACCAGTGTCAGCAGCAGTGTGCGACCTGCGGATAAGCGTTGCTGGCGACCAAGAATCAGCCCGGAGATCAGTGGGTACATCGGCAATACGCAAGGCGTGAACGCCACGCCGATACCAACCAGCAGTGCCCACAACGGCGAAAACGGCAGTTGCGGGGTATAAGTGCGGTCTGGCTGCGGTGTAACGGTGGTTGGTGTTGCTGGTGCTCCGGTGCTAATGGCACTGAGCGGCACTGAACGGGTTTCCGGCGGGTAGCAGAACCCTGCGTCGGCACAGCCCTGATAAGTGATGCTCAACGTAGCACCGGACGGCACATTACGCAGAGGGACGTTGAGTGTCAGCGACTGGCGGTAAATAGAAACATCACCAAAGAATTCGTCACGGTGTGATTCGCCCGGTGGCAGCGTCACACCCGGTGGCGCGATAAGCGTGCTATCCAGCTTGATTTGCTGGCGATACAGGTAGTAGCCAGGATGAATCTGCCAGCTGACGGTCAGTTGATCGCCATGCTGTTGAAAATCCAACGCGAAGGCTTGGTCGACCGTCAGAAACTGAGACTGGGCGCTGCGCCCGAACGGGTTTTGCGCCGGGGCTTGCGTACTGAAAAGCAGGCTGAGGCACAGAACCGTCAGCGTAAGGATGCGTTGAGCCATGAGAGATAATCACTGTCGCCACCCTCGACCGGCAGCACCAGCAGTTCTGGTGTCTGGTAAGGATGTTGTTGTTTCAGATGAGTCAGCAGGGCGGACTGGTGTGCTCTGTCACTTTTCAGCAGCAGTTGAATTTCCGTCTGCTGTTCCAGTTTGCCTTCCCAGTGATACAGAGAAGTGGCGCCTGGCAATAAGGTGACGCAAGCAGCCAGACGTGCGTTCAGCGCAGATTGGGCCAGCTGTTTGGCGCAGTTTTCATCGGGCGCGGTGCACAGTATCACCACCGCGTTGTTGGATAACGGATTGTCGCTGGAGTCTGACATCGTAACCTCGATAACGCTAACGGTAGACACACTATACCGTGGCAGGGTGGCAATCGTAAGGCCGGATCGGCGTTAGAGCACCGATCCGGAAAAGCGTGGCGATGTGGTAGAGGTTACAACACCATGTGACCGACGATAAAGCCAAGGATGACCGACAACGAAATTGCCACCACGCCGGGGATCAAAAACGCGTGGTTGAAGACGTATTTGCCGATGCGCGTTGAGCCTGTGTCATCCATTTCTACTGCTGCCAGCAGCGTGGGGTAGGTAGGCAGGACGAACAGTGCCGATACCGCAGCAAATGAGGCGATTGCCGTCACCGGGCTGACGCCCAACATCAACGCCGCAGGCATTAGCGCCTTGGCGGTGGCTGCCTGAGAGTAGAGCAGCGTTGCAGCGAAGAACAGCACGACGGCCAGCATCCATGGATGGTTTTGCAACAATGTGCCCGCCGTGCTCTGAATATCGGCAATGTGTGCTTTGACGAAGGTATCGCCCAGCCAGGCTACGCCCATCACGCACACGCAGGCGCTCATGCCAGACTTGAAGGTACTGGCGCTGAGGATCTGTGCGGTATCGACGCGGCAGGTGATGCAGATAAGCGTGGCGATAGTCAGCATAAACACCACAATCGCTTCATTACGCGGCAATACCGGGTTATGAATCAGCCCGACGTTATCGCTGATTGCAGTGGCGTACAGCACAACGGCGATAATACCGATCAGGAATAGCCCGACCGAACGTTTGGCGCCGGGTTTCAGTACCGACTGACTATGACTGCGCAGCGAGACTTCACCTTTGCGCAGACGTTCCTGATAGACCTCATCATCTTTCAATTCCTTGCCAAGGAAATTGGTGAGCATGGCTGTCAGCAGGATAGCGATCAGCGTACTGGGAATGCAGATGCCGAGCAGTGCCAGATAGCTCACGCCTTTCGGTTCGAGTATGCCGGCGACGAAAACCACAGCAGCCGAAATAGGCGATGCCGTGATGGCGATTTGCGAGGCGACTACTGCGATAGACAGCGGACGAGACGGGCGGATGCCTTGTTCCTTTGCCACTTCGGCGATAACCGGCAAGGTGGAAAAGGCAGTATGTCCGGTGCCCGCCAGCAGTGTCATGAAATAGGTCACCAATGGGGCGAGAAAGGTGACATAACGTGGTTTACGACGCAGCAGCTTTTCCGCCAGACTGACCAGATAATCCATGCCGCCCGCTATCTGCATCGCGGCGATAGCGGCGATCACCGCCATGATGATTTCAATCACATCGAATGGAATAGCACCCGGTTTGATGTGAAACCCCAGCGTCAGCACCAGTACGCCGAGTCCACCGGCAAACCCGATACCGATACCGCCGAGCCTGGCGCCCAGATAAATAGCGAGGAGTACGATAAATAGTTCCAGAATAAGCATGTTGTTGTTCCTTCTGATTTTGTTGCCCGTGACATTGCAAAACGTCTTTCCATATCTTTTTCTTATAGTTATGGCTAAAGGTTGGCCTTTTGCGGCGCGGAAAAAAGAGTGGATAGAACAAAGGCACGCAGCCCTAACGGACTGACGTGCCTTACAGAGAAGACGGTGCGGAATTAGGACGCGTCTTGATCTTCGGTGTAGCGTTTGGCCTTGTAAGCCGGGTGCATCAGGTTTTGCACTGAGAAGATGTCATCCAGCTCGGCTTCGGTCAGCAGACCGCGTTCCAGCACCACTTCACGCACGCTCTTACCGGTTTCGGCGCAAATTTTGCCGACGATGTCGCCATTGTGGTGGCCGATGAACGGGTTCAGGTAGGTGACGATACCGATGGAGTTGAATACGTAGGATTCGCAGACGTCTTTATTGGCGGTGATGCCTTCGACGCATTTCTCCAGCAGGTTGTAGCAGGCGTTGGTCAGAATCTGGGTAGATTCAAACATGGCCTGGCCAATGACGGGTTCCATCACGTTCAACTGCAACTGACCGGCTTCGGCTGCCATCGTGACGCAGGTGTCGTTGCCAATCACCTTAAAGCACACCTGATTGACCACTTCCGGCACGACCGGGTTGACCTTGGCGGGCATGATTGAGGAACCGGCCTGCAGTTCTGGCAGGTTGATTTCATTCAGGCCAGCGCGCGGGCCGGAGGAGAGCAGGCGCAGGTCGTTACAGATCTTGGACAGTTTGACTGCCAGACGTTTCAGCGCGCTGTGTACCATGACGTAGGCGCCGCAATCGGAGGTCGCTTCGATCAAGTCTTCCGCCGGTACGCATGGCAGCTTGCTTACTTCCGCCAGTTTTTGCACCGCCAGTTGCTGGTAGCCGTCCGGCGTGTTGAGACGGGTACCGATAGCGGTAGCGCCCAGGTTCACTTCCAGCAGCAGCTCCGCCGTGCGCAGCAGGTTCTTGTTCTCTTCGTTCAGTAGCACATTGAAAGCATGGAACTCCTGGCCCAGCGTCATCGGCACGGCATCCTGCAACTGGGTGCGACCCATCTTCAGGATGTTATCGAATTCTTTGGCTTTATTCTGAAAGCCCTCGCTCAGTACCGTCACGGCTTCGACCAGTTTCAGAATGCAGGTGTATACCGCAATACGAAAACCGGTGGGGTAAGCATCGTTGGTGGACTGGCATTTGTTGACGTGATCATTGGGGTTCAGGTACTGATATTCCCCTTTTTTGTGGCCCATCAGTTCCAGACCGATGTTAGCCAACACTTCGTTGGTGTTCATGTTGACGGATGTGCCTGCACCGCCCTGGAACACGTCAACCGGGAATTGGTCCAGGCATTTACCATTGACCAGTACTTCATCACAGGCTTTGATGATGGTGTCGGCAATCTTGCGCGGTATGGTTTGAAGTTCACGGTTGGCCATGGCAGCGGCTTTTTTAACCATTACCATGCCGCGTACGAACTCCGGAATGTCGCTGATTTTCTGGTTGCTGATATAGAAGTTTTCTATAGCACGCAAGGTATGGACGCCGTAGTACGCATCAGCCGGAACTTCTCTGTTACCTAACAGATCTTCTTCAATACGAATGTTATCTGACATGAGAGCCTTCTCTTGTACTTCTGTCGATTAGAATTTATAGGATGTATCGTCTTACCGTGGAAGACAGCAGCAGAATGTTCAACCATCGTGCTTGCTGTTATTGCTATGATATTCTGTTGCCTTGCCAGAATTCCGTTGCCTTGATCACAGATGGGCAGTCATCTCCTTCTTGCCATATGAACTGTGATGAGAGTCATGACCGTCGCGCAGAAATAAACAGATACCTCGTCGCCATGGTTGAAAAAAAGCCCTTGCACTACCATTTCCTGAGTAGCGCTCGCCAGTAATGGGTAATGGCGTGTTCAAGTATAAAGTACTATGCCAGACCAACTGGTCGTATCTTCATACCTGATCGTGATAATAGCGCGGGGTAAGTAATGCCGCCTCGCGGTGTTGAGTAATTTTTTATATCAATGGGTTAAAATTAACCTCAGGAGTTTTTGGTGCGCTGGTTACCACTTTTGTTGATTTTTTTGTTTGTTTACATCGAAGTCTCCATTTTCATTCGGGTGGCCGACGTGTTGGGTGTTGCGGTCACTCTGCTACTGGTAGTGATGACATCCTGCGTTGGGATCTCCATGGTGCGTAACCAGGGAATGAAGAACATCATGCTGATGCAACAACGCTTGCAGGCAGGGGAAAGCCCGGCTGCGGAACTGGTCAAAAGCGTTTCGTTGATACTGGCTGGTTTCCTGCTGGTCGTGCCGGGTTTTTTCACCGATTTCCTCGGATTACTGCTGTTGTTGCCGCCGGTACAAAAGCATTTGACGCTCAAGCTGATGCCGCATTTGCAAATCTGGCGTGGCCGCTCAGGGCCGGGTAACCATGGTGGACAAGGCAATGTGTTTGAAGGCGAATTTCAACGCAAGGATAACCAGGATCAACTGGATAAACCCGTTAATGACCACCGCGACGGCAACCCACCGAATGATTCTTCGCATCGCTAAGTTCGTTTTTTGACGTGAGTGAATCGGCGTTCAGCGAGCCTGCAGACAAGGTTTCACAGAAAAATTTCGCTTAACGCAAAAAAAATTTTTTTCCTCCCTTGAAGCGCTGTGAAACGTCCCCATTTAGTTCACCACAAGGCCGGATGTGAGGGTACACCCGGTGTTTAACCTAAGCTGATATGGACTTTCTCAAAGGAGAGCTATCAATGAAAATTCGTCCATTGCATGACCGCGTAATCGTCAAGCGCAAAGAAGTTGAGTCAAAATCTGCTGGCGGCATCGTTCTGACCGGTTCTGCAGCGGGTAAATCCACCCGTGGTGAAGTCCTGGCTGTTGGCCATGGTCGCATCCTGGAAAACGGTGAAGTGAAACCGCTGGACGTGAAAGTAGGCGATATCGTCATTTTCAATGATGGCTATGGCGTGAAGACGGAGAAGATCGACAACGAAGAGGTGTTGATCATGTCTGAAAGCGACATTCTGGCGATTGTTGAAGCCTAATCTTACGTAATCATCTGTGAACTGAACGAAACGAATTCAAGGGAAACTACCAATGGCAGCTAAAGACGTAAAATTCGGTAATGACGCTCGGGTAAAAATGTTGCGTGGCGTTAATGTGCTGGCTGATGCAGTAAAAGTTACACTGGGCCCGAAAGGCCGTAACGTAGTGCTGGATAAATCCTTCGGCTCCCCGACCATCACCAAAGACGGCGTGTCCGTTGCGCGTGAAATTGAACTGGAAGACAAGTTCGAGAACATGGGCGCTCAGATGGTGAAAGAAGTTGCCTCTAAAGCCAATGATGCAGCAGGCGACGGCACCACCACGGCGACAGTACTGGCTCAGGCTATTGTTAACGAAGGTCTGAAAGCCGTTGCTGCGGGCATGAACCCGATGGATCTGAAACGCGGTATCGATAAAGCGGTTATCGCTGCTGTAGAAGAACTGAAAAAACTGTCCGTTCCTTGCGCTGATACCAAAGCTATCGCTCAGGTAGGTACCATCTCCGCCAACTCCGACGAAACCGTGGGCAAGCTTATCGCTGAAGCCATGGAAAAAGTAGGTAAAGAAGGCGTGATCACCGTGGAAGAAGGCTCCGGTCTGCAAGACGAGCTGGACGTGGTTGAAGGTATGCAGTTTGATCGCGGCTACCTGTCTCCGTACTTCATCAACAAACCGGAAACCGGTTCTGTTGAACTGGAAAGTCCGTTCATCCTGCTGGCTGACAAGAAAATCTCCAACATCCGCGAAATGCTGCCGGTGCTGGAAGCTGTTGCCAAAGCTGGCAAACCGCTGCTGATCATCGCTGAAGACGTAGAAGGCGAAGCGCTGGCAACGCTGGTGGTTAACACCATGCGCGGTATCGTGAAAGTCGCTGCTGTCAAAGCTCCGGGCTTCGGTGATCGTCGTAAAGCTATGCTGCAGGACATCGCTACTCTGACTTCTGGTACTGTGATTTCTGAAGAAATCGGTCTGGAGCTGGAAAAAGCCACTCTGGAAGATCTGGGTCAGGCCAAACGTGTGGTTATCAACAAAGACACCACCACTATCATTGATGGCGTGGGCGACGAAGCGGCAATTCAGGGCCGTGTGACTCAGATTCGTCAGCAGATTGAAGAGGCGACTTCCGACTATGATCGTGAAAAACTGCAAGAGCGCGTAGCTAAACTGGCTGGTGGTGTTGCGGTTATCAAAGTTGGCGCAGCCACTGAAGTCGAAATGAAAGAGAAGAAAGCCCGCGTTGAAGATGCGCTGCACGCGACCCGTGCTGCCGTTGAAGAAGGCGTGGTTGCCGGTGGTGGCGTGGCGCTGGTGCGCGTAGCGGCGTCTATCAGCAAACTGACTGGCGACAACGAAGATCAGAACGTAGGTATCCGTGTTGCACTGCGCTCTATGGAAGCACCGTTGCGTCAGATCGTATCTAACGCGGGTGAAGAGCCGTCTGTGGTTGCTAACAACGTGAAAGCCGGTGAAGGTAACTACGGTTACAACGCTGCGACTGAGCAGTATGGCAACATGATCGACATGGGTATTCTGGACCCGACCAAGGTAACCCGTTCTGCTCTGCAGTACGCGGCTTCTGTGGCTGGCCTGATGATTACCACCGAATGTATGGTCACCGAACTGCCGAAAGGCGACGCGCCTGATTTAGGTGCTGCCGGCGGTATGGGCGGAATGGGTGGTATGGGCGGTATGATGTAATCTGCCACGTAACTGCAGCGATATTCTCGCTGTGGTGCCTGTCACACGAAAAAACTACCCGGCCAACGCCGGGTAGTTTTTTTTAATGGCCGTAAGCCAACCTGGATGTTCCTTGTAATGGTAATGCACGTTCTGTGCGAACGTACATCATGTGCGTGACGCCCCACTGGTTTGCAACAAAATGTGAGATGAGCGGGTATGTTGTTTGAAATTCATGCAAATCGTTAACGTACGGTTCGAAGCCGGTTATCAGCGTGCAATTCTTCGCTAGAATAAGCATCTGCGCTACAATTAGCAGCGTATTTTATTTATTAAACACCAGGTGGAATGGGATAAATGTCTGATGAGGCGTTGGCTAGCCTGCACTCGGTTGAGTGGTGCGCGCCCGAAGATTTACCTGCGTCCGTGGCGGATTGGTTGGTTTACCGCGATTCGATGACGCGCCGTCTGGAACGGTATTGTATGCGATTGACCGTGCAGGTCGGCAAAGAGCAGTTTGTGTCGTCGCTGGATATGGCTGGTGAGCCGGAGTTGTTGCCGCTGAGTGAGCGCTATTGGCTACGTGAGGTAACGCTGTTAGGTGACGGCAATCCCTGGTTATTTGGTCGCACGGTAATACCGGAGCAGACGCTGGAAGAGGCTGATATTGACCTGACGCAGGTCGGTAATACGCCTCTGGGGCGTTATTTGTATTTACAAGGGCCACCGCCGCGCGATGTCATTCAAACTGGTCGATGCGGATCATTGTGGGTGCGGCGTTCACGTGTGCTTTTGTCGGGCAATCCGTTGCTGATCACCGAGCTATTTTTGCCGGATGCCCCCGTTTATTTCCCCGACGCCCATCAGGGCTGAGTGCAGAAGGAGAATCAGGCGTTGGAACGATTGTTAACGTCAGGACGCTGGGGCGCGTATTTCCGTTTGATGCGTATCAATAAGCCGATTGGCACCCTACTGCTGTTATGGCCGACACTGTGGGCGCTGTGGTTGGCAGGGCGTGGAACGCCGGCTCCTTGGACGCTGTTGGTGTTTGTCGCCGGGGTGTTCCTGATGCGTGCGGCAGGGTGTGTGATTAATGATTACGCCGACCGCCATTTTGACGGGCATGTTAAACGTACTGCGGCACGCCCGTTGCCTGCCGGATTAGTGAGCGAACAATCTGCCAAGGTACTGTTTGTCATACTGGTGTTGCTGGCGTTTGGCCTGGTGCTGACCATGAACCCGTTGACTATCTGGCTATCGGTTGCTGCACTGGCATTGGCCTGGGTATACCCGTTTATGAAGCGAGTCAGTCATCTGCCGCAACTGGTGCTGGGTGCGGCGTTTGGCTGGTCTATCCCGATGGCTTACGCCGCTGTGAGCGAGTCGTTACCTGCTACCTGCTGGCTCATGTTTTTTGCCTATATCTGCTGGACTGTGGCCTATGACACCGAATACGCGATGGTTGACCGCGATGACGACCTCAAGGTCGGGATAAAATCTACTGCTATCTTGTTTGGTCGTTATGACACCTTGATTATTGGCCTGCTACAACTGATGACGCTGGTGGCGATGCTGGCGCTGGGTCGGATGATGGGGTTGGGACAGATTTTCTACTGGTCAGTGCTGGTGGCAGCGGTGTTGTTCGCTTATCAGCAGAAACTGATTGCCCGGCGTGAGCGCGAAGAGTGTTTTCGGGCGTTCCTCAATAACAATTATGTTGGCATGGTGCTGTTTTTCGGCATTCTGTTTGGTCTGTAATAACAGCCCTGCGGCGTCTCCGCAGGGCTTACTGTTACTCAGCGTCTTCCTTTTCTACCAGACTAACGACGGGTTCGTTGCCGCTGTCGCTGCTCTCTTGTGCCAGACTGGCGCTTTCAATCGTCAGCTTCACTTCCGGGGTAAGTAGTTCGCCCAGAATGTTATACATCGCCTGGACGTGCTCCAACACCGCTTCACCACTGTCACCGACATACCCTTCGTTACGCAACGTGTTGACCAGCGTAGAGAACACCGCTTTATCGAAAAATTCTGGCGCGTTGATGCCATGCAACACTGAGAGGCGTTGAGCCATGCTGCGGCTTTCTTTCTCCAGCGCTCCCCGGCTTATCGTGGGGTTGGCGTTCAGCAATGCCAGAGTAATAGCATAACGCTGTAGTGTTTCGCGGACACCCGCAGCCAGCAATTGCAGCGTACGGATACGTGCGGGGTGTAACTCCAGCACGTCATCCTTGCTCAAAATGAGTTGCTGACGCGCCAGTTCCGCAACTAATTTGTCCAGCACGTCAGCCAGTTCAGCTTTTTCGTAATGCAGGAACAATTCAGCCTGCAGCAGTGGGTAAATCAGTGTGATTTGACGTAACAGTTCCGCCGTGGTGATGCGACGGCAATACATCACAATACTGGCAACCAGCGACGGCAGCACCAGCATATGATGGATGTTATTGCGGTAGTACGTCATCAGTACTGCCTGCTCGCGCGGCAGGACGATAATATCGCCGACGTTGTCTTTCTCTACCTCGAACTTGTCCATGCTTAGTGCATGATCCAACAGCTCGGCAGCGGTTTTGTTCGGTACCGTGATATCGTTGCTGTAAGGAACGTTACGTAGTAGTTGCAGATAGCACTCCAGTTGTTCTTCCATCTGCTCGCGTGTTAGCGCTCGCTGACGTGAGGCCAGCAACGCGGTACAGCACAGGTTCATGGCGTTGGCCGCTGCTGCGTTATTGATACGCACCATGATGTCGTCGGCGATATCCTGTACGGTAGGTGTCAGCCAGGCTGGGCGCTGCGGGTCGATAGGGTCGATAGCGTCACGCCATTGCGGTACATGGTTGTTGAGGTAGGTGGTTAGCGACAGCGGTTCACCGACATTAACGTACCCCTGACCAAGATTGCGTAATTTACGCAGCCCCCGCATCATCTGCAGGAAGCCCTCTTTCTCTTTCGTGGCACCGCGCAACTCTTTAGCGTAGGTTCCCACTTCCATCACATGCTCATAACCGATGTAAATCGGCACCAATGTGATAGGTCGGGGACCGCCGCGCAACATTGCCTGGATGGTCATCGACAGCGTGCCGGTTTTGGGTTCCAGTAAACGACCCGTGCGGGAGCGGCCACCTTCGACAAAGTATTCCACCGAATAGCCGCGGGTAAACAACTCGCCCAGATACTCGCGGAACAGCGTGGAGTAGAGCTTGTTTCCTTTGAAGGTGCGTCGGATGAAAAATGCGCCCAGACGACGGAAAACCGGGCCTGCTGGCCAGAAGTTAAGGTTAATGCCGGCAGCGATATGCGGTGGCACCAGCCCTTGATGGTAGAGCACGTAGGAGAGCAGCAGATAATCCATGTGGCTGCGGTGACAGGGAACATAGACGATTTCATGCCCATCCTGCGCCAGTTGGCGCACCCGCTCGGCATTGTGCACGTTGATGCCCTGATACAGACGGTTCCAGGTCCAGCTCAGCACCCGGTCAGAGAGTCTGACGGCTTCATAAGAGAAGTCGGCGGCAATTTCTTCCAGCAGGGTAATGGCATTTTGCTGGGCCTTGTCATGGGAAATCTTCTTGACCCGTGCTTCATCATCAATCGCCTTGGCGATAGCATGGGAGGACAACAACTTATTGAACAATTCCTGACGGACCGGCAAACGCGGACCAACAGTTGCCAGCCGCAGACGTGAGAAGTGCATACGGGCTACGCGCGCCAGCTTATGGGCGATAGTCTTGTCGGTGCCGTGCTCAGTTGCCATATAACGCAGCGATACGGGGACGGAGAAGCGCACAAAACTGTCGCGCCCCAGCCATAAAACGGCGAAGAATTTCTCGATGCCGTTCAACAGGCGCAGGTGTGGGGTGTCCTGACTTTGTCCCTCACGGCCTGGTGAACGACCGAACATGACCGAAACCGGCACCATCTGTATGTCGAGTTCCGGATTGTTACGGTGCAGATCCAGATAGTCGTGGAACAATTTTATCGACTGCTGTTTGGGTACGTAGTAACGAAACAGGCGTGGGCCATCGTTGACGAACACGTGGCTCGGCAGGGTTTTCCCATCGATCTGTAGCGGTTGCAATGGGTCCGGCAGACTTAGCTCCAGACATTTGGTGCGCAGAGTCAGCAAATCTGCCTTGGAGTTGTAGGGCAGGACATAGAAAATTGGCCGCGTCGGATCCAGTCGTTGCTCATTAACGGGGTCCTGTGGAATAACCTTACTTCTTACCAGTAATTTTAGCGGGAAATTCAGTAGTTTATAGTAAATTATACGCCAACCTGACATAACAACCAGAAGCCTCTTGTTAGCAATTCGGGCCAAGGATACCAGAAACCAAACAGGATATCTGTGGTGATGAAACCAGGGGGGCGCGTTAAAATCATGACCAATCACAAATTAAAGGCGGAGTACGCATGAACAAAGCAACCGGAATGACCCGAATTATCAAAGCGACGGGTTATTCGCTGCAAGGGTTGAAACAGGCATGGCGGCATGAAGCGGCGTTTCGCCAGGAAGTATTGCTTACGCTTGTCGCGGTAATGATTGCCTGCTGGCTACCGGTTTCCATGGTTGAGCGGTTGCTATTAATCGGTTCTGTCGTGCTGATCGTGCTGTTTGAACTGGTCAATAGCGCTATTGAAGCCGTAGTGGACCGGGTTGGGATGGATTACCACGAGTTATCTGGTCGGGCTAAAGATATTGGTTCGGCGGCAGTATTCGTTGCCTGTTTGTTGGCCGCGGTGGTATGGGGAGCGATACTGTGGAACCGTTTTGCGTGACGATTTGCATAATCACAGAAAAATCCGTGCAATCGTGATATCGCGGTTCCCATCGGCACTTTCCCTGTATATACTCACAGCGAGACTGTATAAACAAACAGGGGGCGGAATGAAAGCGCTAACTACCAGACAACAGCAGGTTTATGATCTGATTCGCGATCATATTTCACAAACCGGTATGCCGCCCACCAGGGCCGAAATTGCCAGTCAACTTGGCTTTCGCTCGCCAAATGCAGCTGAAGAGCACCTCAAGGCGCTGGCGCGTAAAGGCGTCATTGAAATCGTCACCGGTGCTTCGCGCGGTATTCGTCTGCTGATGGAAGAAGAAGATCAGGGACTGCCGTTAATTGGCCGTGTTGCCGCAGGTGAGCCGTTGCTGGCACAGCAGCATATTGAATGTCACTATCAGGTAGACCCGGCGATGTTTAAGCCCAGCGCTGATTTTTTGCTGCGGGTAAGTGGTATGTCGATGAAAGACATCGGTATTCTGGACGGCGATTTACTGGCGGTGCATAAAACGCAGGATGTACGTAACGGTCAGGTCGTGGTGGCGCGTATTGAAGATGACGTGACGGTCAAACGGCTGAAAAAACAAGGTAATATTGTGCAACTGCTGGCAGAAAATAAGGATTTCGCGCCAATCGTTGTCGATTTGCGTGAACAGAGTTTCTCCATTGAAGGTTTGGCGGTCGGTGTGATCCGCAACAGTGACTGGAGCTGATGCCCTTGTTTCAGCTCGCCTTATCGTGGGTGGTGATGACAACCGCCCATTGAGGTAGCTTGTCTGGATGAACGCCTGTATTTGCCGGTTGCGTTACAACGTGGTTGATCACCGAAGTGGGATGCAGACAAGCGTGTTTAGGAAGATTAATGTATTCCGGAAGAATGGTGTGAAGTAATGCTCCACACTCGGCAGGCATTTTCCATCATTTAACGTTTTTCACATTTAACGTTTTTTCACCATGATGCTGTGATCATGATTACAGCTGTCCCGATGCTCGCAAGACTCCACTTTCAGGCATTCGCCACACAAGCCGTGAGCTTCCACCACACTGTGGCGTAGGGCAAAGCCCGCCTGCTTCGCCAACTGGTGCAGGGTTTCCTCAATACCTTCTGTCTGGCGTTCTGTCACTTGCCCACAACGATCACAAATAAATAGCGCCGACGTATGACTATGCTCTTCGAAATGATGGCACAGCACATAACTATTGGTGGACTCTACTTTGTGGATAAAGCCTTGTTCCAGAAGAAAATCCAGTGCGCGATAAACAGTAGGCGGTTTAGCCTGGGGTTCGGAAACACGGAGCAGATCCAGCAGATCATACGCGCTGATAGCACCAGGTTGCTGGGCCATCAATCGCAATACCTCTTGACGCTGAGGAGTCAGACGCACGTTGCGTTGCTGGCAAAGCTGTTCAGCCTGGGCAACAAGTTTGTCCGGATTGGTTGAGTCCATTGCAGTAACCCTGAAGCGAGTGTGAAATTATGGCGGCATCTTACCATGACTGGACAAAAACGCCGAGACGGCGGCTTCAAGGTTGTTCTGAACTCCCTCAGCCAATAAGACATGGTGCCAGCAATGGTTCAGGGAAGGCGTTTTTTAGTTGCGTTTAACATTATTGCAGGTGCAACTAAGCCACCAGATCGATCAGTAATGCGCGTGTGGCGGTTTCTGCCCGGAAAGTGAGGCGGTTTTCCTGCTGGACAAACGCGCCGTCGCCGCAGTGCAACACGTTGGGTGCGGCGCTAATATTGCCATTGATGCTGAGGATACCGTGGATCGATTGCAGATAGGCGCGGTTACCATTCAGTGTCAGGCTATGTTGCTCACCTGCCGCCAGATTCAGATGATGTATCCAGACCTGTTGGCGCAGATGGAGGGCATTAGCTGATTCATCCGGTGATGCCAGTAATTGATAAGGACGCTGTGCTTCTAGCGTGAGTCGTTGCAGACACTGGTTCTCCCGCGTTGGACAGGCATCCAGCCATAGCTGCAACCGGGTTAGTGGCGTGTCGTTGCCAACATTATGTTCGCTGTAGCTGACAGTAGGCTGGGTGGCGAGCAGCAGCGCTTCGCCTGCTTTGGCGCGCGTATGGTTACCGTTGCTGTCGCGGTATTCCGCTTCGCCCTGCAATAAAATGTTCAGAATATCGACGCGCGGGTAGGTTCGCGGCTGAAAAGAGGCACCTGGCGCCAGTACTTCCTGATTGAGAACCCGTAGTGAAGCAAACCCCAGTAATTCAGGATCAAAGTAATGACCAAAAGAAAAGGTGTAACGTGCCTGCAACCAGCCATAGTCAGCCTGGCCGCATTGTTCTGCTGCTCTGCTAATGATCATGGCATTTGACCCTGATAATTATTAATAAAATGATAGTAATTGTCTGGACGATGGATTGTTAGCCAGTTAATCTGGTTAGTATATTCAAAAATCCTGAATGAGTGAGAGAATGGCAAAAGAACGGGCATTAACACTAGAAGCATTAAGGGTTATGGACGCCATTGATCGCCGTGGAAGTTTTGCCGCCGCTGCCGATGAACTGGGGCGTGTGCCTTCAGCCCTGAGCTATACCATGCAGAAATTGGAAGATGAGCTGGATGTGGTGCTGTTTGATCGCTCTGGCCATCGCACTAAATTCACCAACGTCGGGCGGATGCTGCTGGAAAGGGGGCGTATCCTGCTGGAAGCCGCCGACAAGTTGACTACCGATGCTGAAGCGCTCGCACGAGGATGGGAAACCCATTTGACCATCGTCATGGAAGCGCTGGTGCCGACTGAGCGCCTGTTTCCATTGCTGGATAAACTTTCGCTGAAGGCTAACACTCAGGTGTCGTTGCTGACTGAGGTGCTGGCTGGTGCATGGGAGAGGCTTGAGCAGGGCAGGGCAGATATTGTTATCGCACCTGACATGCACTTTCGTTCCTCTTCGGAAATTAATACCCGCAAACTCTATTCAATGAAGAGTGTGTACGTGGCCAGCCCGGATCATCCAATTCATGATGAGCCAGAGCCATTGTCGGAAGTCACGCGCATCAAATATCGCGGTATTGCGATTGCCGATACCGCCCGCGAACGTCCAGTGCTGACGGTTCAGTTACTGGATAAACAGCCGCGCCTGACCGTGAGTTCAATGGATGATAAACGGCGTGCATTGCTGGCGGGGTTGGGGGTGGCGACCATGCCGTATGAGCGGGTGGCGCAGGATATCGCCGAAGGGCGATTGCGGGTCGTGAGTCCGGAAAATACCATCGAAGCCCAAATTATCATGGCATGGCGTCGTGATAGTATGGGTGAAGCTAAAGCGTGGTTTTTACGGGAAATACCACGCATATTCAACGCGCATTGATGATGGCGCAGGCAAAGCATAACGCCGTCGGCTGAATTCCCCACCGACGGCGTTGTCAGGTATAGCCTGGTGAATTGTCTGTACGTTTACTACAGCGCGTTCACTACAGATTTAGTAACGCTTATCCCGGCCATGTGGTGCGGCCAGATCCCCATCCGGGCCTACCGAGATGATGCCGTAAGGATTAATCGTGCCATGGCTACGGTAATAGTGGTGGCGAATATGCTCCAGATTCACCGTGTCGGCTACCCCCGGTAACTGGTAGATTTCACGCAGATAACCATACAGATTGGGGTAATCGCTAATCCGGCGCTGGTCACATTTGAAATGGGTGTGGTAGACCGGATCAAAACGGATCAACGTCGTCCACAAACGGATATCCGCTTCGGTGAGCCGATCTCCAGCCAGATAACGTTGTCGGTCAAGGATCGATTCCAGCCGATTCAGCGCATTAAATACCAGCCTGACTGATTCATCGTAAGCCTGCTGGGTAGTGGCGAAACCGGCTTTATACACGCCGTTATTAACCTGATGGTAAATCCACTCGTTCAGGTCATCGATTTGCCCCTTCAATTCCAACGGATAGTAATCATCAGGTGCGGCACCGCAGCCGTCGAAGGCACTGTTTAACATACGGATGATATCGGCTGATTCATTGCTGACAATCGTGTGCTGCTGTTTGTCCCAGAGTACCGGAACGGTGACGCGTCCGCTGTAATCGGCTTTGGCGTGCTGATAAAGCTGGTATAGAAATTCGTGTTGATAGAGCGTGTCGCCAGTGGCCTGTGGAAAGTCGGTATTAAAGGTCCAGCCGTGGTCCAGCATCAACGGGTGTACTACTGAGACGTCAATGTGTTGTTCCAGTCCTTTGAGTTTTCTCAGTAACAACGTGCGGTGGGCCCATGGGCAGGCCAGCGACACATACAGGTGGTAACGGCCAGCTTGTGCGTTGAAACCGCCAGAGCCTGTTGGGCCGGGTTCGCCATCAGCAGTGACCCAATTGCGGAAAAATGTCTGTGGGCGTTTGAAATGTCCGCCGGATGACTGGGTTTCATACCAGGTATCATGCCATACACCGTCAACCAACAATCCCATAGCCGGGTCCTCCCAGAATGTGACGATGGCAGCCAACAATATACTGTTGACTGCCATAAGATAATCGGGTTGTGTTGCTTAGCTGATTATTATTACCATTTTTTGTTCAGCAGGCGGTCGATGCTGAATGCGCCTGGACCAGTGACGAACAGCAGAACATAACCGCCAGCGATAGACAGGTTTTTCATGAACATCAGCTGGTTAGCGCCTTGGGCGAAATCAGTGTGGAAAATGAATGCCGTCAGCAGGGTAAAGACAGCAGTGATAATAGCGGTAGTACGGGTCAGGAAACCGAACAGTACAGCCAGACCACCACCCAGTTCCAGCAGAATGGTTAACGGCAGCAGCGCCCCTGGAACACCCATCGCTTGCATATACTGCTGGGTCGCGGCGTAAGAGGCTCCCAGTTTGCCATAACCAGCAACAATAAACAGAATTGGCAGCAGGATACGGGCAATCATCAGCAGTACATTCTCAAAATTTTTCATCGATATCTCCAGTGTGTTTGCGGCCGAAGCAATATTCGATAAGGATGCATCCGGCGTTGATTTGTCTAACTGTTCGTGTAACAGATGAAAAGCATACTAGAGGGGGTGGCGTGCAGACGCCAGCGAGTAAAATTGTTGTTTTATGTCAGAAAAATTGATTTTATAGCGTGCAAACAAACGAAAAAACGGGGGCTGATCGGGTTGAAGGGGGAGGCTCCGATGGGGATGGGTTGGTAAACGATGCCCCATTCGGGTCATTGGCATGGCGTCGTTGGTAAGATAGAACGTAGCAGCTTCAGTGCGTTCCAGATACCGGTTACCTTGCGTGTAAACCTGATTAGCCGACGTGGATGGCGTATTCCCAGTATGGCGATGATCGGCGGGATTAACACCAGATAACGACGTATCCGCGTCCATTTCTGCCAGTAGGCATCATACGGGGCAGTGATGTCCAGCCACCGGTTTTTCTCCGCAACCAGATCCAGCCGTTGTTGTTGGATCTGGCGCAGTAGTTGTTTCTTTTCGGCAGCCATATGCCGTCGGCGATTCATTTTGAGTCGTCCTCCAGCAATGAGCGGTCTGCCGCCAGTTCTTTACGGGTGTCTCGTAATAGTGTGGAGCGATGCAGGCGTTGCAGTGTCCATAGCCCGCCGAATAATGCCAATCCAAACAAGGTAACCGTAATCCAGCACAATGCCGTCAGACGTAAGGCGGGATCAAGGCTCCAGATGATAAGCGCAATCAGACTCATCAGGCCAAACGTCGTAAACAACAACGTCAACCCGACCATCAGCAACAACTGAATAAACAGGTTTTTTTCCTGTTCCAGTTCCACCACCATCAGCCTGAGACGGGTTTCCACTATGCCGACCAGAAGGGTGAAAATACGTTGCACAGTAGAAACGGCAGCGCGGCCAGGACCGTGACGTTGCGGTTCTGTCTCCATACGTTAACGGCGCGCCAGCAATAAACCCAACACCACGCCGACGGCGGCACCGATGCCTACCCCGGTCCAGGGATTTTTACGTACGAAATCATCGGCACACTGGGTAGCTTCGCGGGCTTGTGCCGTAATACGTTCGCCGGTGTCATTCAGGCGTTCACGAGACTCTTTGAGCACGGCTTCTGCTTTATCGCGCAGTTTTTCCAGTTCGGCTTTGGATTTATCGCTGGAGGAACGCAGCACTTCTTCCAGCGTATCTCCCAGGGAACGTAGCTCTGCTCGTAGCTGTTCAGTATCAGATTCTTGTGCCATCTGAGTGCTCCTTTATCTGATGAATCATAACGTTGACTATAGTGCGAATTTTCATTGTTGTGGGCGGAATGGCTACAGATAATTCTGATAATCCACGATCTTGAACAGCGGGAAAATTCGAAAAGAGAACGTGCGCAGGCAAAGAATAAGGGTGCAGTTGGCGACAGGTAAACAGCGGCGTTGGCGTCAGCTTTTGACGCACGGCGTGACGCCGTGAGTCTGTTGGGCGATGACAATGGTATATGGCAGCGCGGTACTCAGTATTTCTCTGGCTGCGCTGGTTTGTTCCGGTAAAGAGAGCCGCACAATAATGCTGTCGTTTTCCGGGGTAATGCTCTTGATGGCGATCCCTTTCTCATTAAGTCGTTGGTAGATATAGAAACCATCCGGCAAAGGTACGCCATGACGCAGCGGAGAGATGTGCAACGTCACTTCGTCCGGCAGGTGCCGTGACGACATAGATAACAGCAGCACCAGCGGCAACAGGAACAACAACCGCCGCCGGGCGGAGGGCTTCTTTAGCCCAGGGTAGATCATCAATTAATTCCTTTTGTCACGTGCCATCATGCGCTTTTTACGCCACAACACCAGTAGTGAGCCGACCAGCCCGATGCACAGTAAAACCAGCGGCAGCAGCATCAGACAAGACATCAACAGCTCTTCGTATTTGCGGAATAATGGCGTGTTACCCAGTGCAAAACCGAGAGAAACCAAACTGGTGACCCACAAAAAGCCGCTCATCCAATTGAAGAACTGAAACCGGACATTGTCCAATCCTGACAGCCCGGCAATGGTCGGCAGCAGTGTTCGTACAAAAGCCAGAAAGCGGCCAATCAACAGTGCTGATAGCCCATGACGATGGAACAACTGGTGCGCACGTTGGTGATAGTGTGCAGGAAGATGTGACAACCATCCCTGAACGACCCGTGTATTTCCAAGCCATTTTCCTTGCAGGTAGCTGACCCAACAGCCGAGACCGGCGGCGGTGGTTAACAGCGTGATGGTGAACGGGTAGCTCATGGTGCCTTTGGTGATAAGCACTCCAACCAGAAACAGCAGGCTGTCGCCCGGCAGGAAAGCGGCTGGCAGCAGGCCATTTTCCAGAAATAGAATCAAAAACAGCAGCAGGTAAATCATCCAGACGAGTTTGGGATTGGCCAGGACCTCGAAATCCTGGTGCCAGAGTGCATACAAAAGTTCTTTGATGATATCCATCTGGGTTCCTGTGCTACGGCGTTGGAGAAACTGCGTTGTGCTCCTGAGGCCAGTTAACGGCATTCCTGGCAGGTCAGGTACACAGAGCGGTCATTACTGAACATTAGGTGTGCGCGCTTTCATTTTTAACTTCTTTGCACCTATATCCGTCATGCTTCTTAGCTGGCAGGTGCATTGGCCAATAGCAGGCGCATTGGCCGGAACTGCACGTTTTCGCCAGTGGCTTGCGTGCCGCGCCTACCTTACTTTTTCAGCGTATTTTTCCTGACTGGCAATGGTCTTTACTGTTTTTTGCCCGTCAGGTGGCTCTGTCGGTAATTAAGCGTAAAAAAACTATTCCAACTGTAACAAAAGCGGTGCGGACGAGATAGGAAAATATCACGTTATGAAAACGTATGACGACCTGTTTAGTGGGGAAAGGATGTGATTGCTGTCATATTTTACACTTGCTGACAGAACCCGACGTTGGATGACTTTTTTTGCCCCCGAACTGTGGGGGCAAAGGCAGCGGTTGCACGAGAAGATTCAGGGTTTACTACGGGCGTGATGATCCAGATGGACAACCGGATTTTCGGCAAACATGTAACGATCAACGTTAAATTCGAAATCGTCGGTGGTAGCGCGGAACAGCATCTGTTTCGTATTTTCCAAATGTTGCCACATCGCCAGTTTAGCTGCATAGGAATCTTTACGGATCAAGGCCTTGAGAATCTGGTCGTGGTCTTCGCACCAGCTTTCGATTGACTTATCGTCGATGTGTTCATGCAACTTGCGCCAGTAAGGATTGTGAATGCGCTGGCTCCACATTTTTTCCACGATAGTGGCCATGGCTGAGTTCTGGGTCGCCAGCGCGACCTGCACATGGAATTTTAGATCCCATTGCGAATCGCGGAAGCGGTCTTCCTGACGGGCATTTTCCTGAATCTCCATCAATTGGATAATGTCCTGGCGGGTGACCTGGGTGGCGGCGAACTCCGCGATGTTGCTTTCTATCAATTGGCGCGCCTGCAAAAGTTCAAACGGCCCGGCAGTGAGAAAGTCGGCGTCGCTGCCGTTAGCGGCCAGCAGGTGGCGCTGCTGGTTGGATATGACGTGAATGCCGGAGCCTTTGCGCACTTCCACGTAGCCTTCCACTTCCAGCATGATAATCGCTTCGCGTACCACGGTACGGCTGACATTCATCTCTTCGGAAATATTGCGCTCCGCTGGCAGTTTGTCTCCTACCGGATAAACGCCGTTCTCAATACGTTGTTTCAATTCTGCGGCTAACTGCTGGTAAAGCCGCCTGGATTCTGTCAGTGCCATGATGCCTGCTCTTAAGATAGAGGACGCTCCCTGAGGCAACGTGCGTCGCTGCGTCTATCTCGTGATGAATTCGTTAATGTAGACTGATATGCAGAGTGGATTTGTTATACCACCTATAGCCGGTGGCGACCAACACTCCTGTCACAGTTAGCTGCTGTGGTACATCGAGAGGAAAGGTTCATCCGGTATTCTTATGATACCGGATGAACGATGTGAAGCAGAAATTTGTCTGTTAGTGTTGCTGTGCGGCTTTCAGGCCAGCGTCTTCATTTTTCTCTTCGGAAGCCGGGTTGTTTTTCAGTACCGTCCAGATAACGACAGCGCCCAGCAGGTCAAAGATAGCCAGTACGGCGAACAGCGGACTAAAGCCGATGGTATCGGCCAGCGCGCCGACTACCAGAGCGAACAGCGTGCTGGCGGTCCAGGCGGCCATTCCGGTCAGACCGTTGGCGGTGGCGACTTCATTACGGCCAAATACGTCGGAAGAGAGTGTAATCAGCGCACCAGACAAGGACTGGTGGGCAAATCCGCCGACGCACAGCAAGGCAATGGCGACATATGGGCTGGTGAACAGGCCGATGGTGCCGGGACCAATCATCAACAGTGCGCCCATCGTCACCACCATTTTGCGCGAAACAATCAGGTTCACCTTAAAGTATTTCTGGAACAGCATCGGCAGATAGCCACCGACAATGCAGCCCAGGTCGGCGAACAACATCGGCATCCAGGCGAACATGGCGATTTCTTTCAGGTTAAAGCCATAGACTTTGAACATGAACAGCGGGATCCAGGCGTTGAAGGTTCCCCAGGCCGGCTCAGCGAGGAAACGCGGCAGTGCGATACCCCAGAACTGGCGGTTATGCAGGATCTGCCAGGCGGACATTTTCCTGGCGTTGCCAACCTGATGCTGTGCTTCCTGGCCGCTAAGAATGTAGTCGCGTTCTTCTTCGCTGAGTTTTTTCTGGTCTTTCGGGTGTTTATAGAAATACAACCAGCCGATTGCCCAGATCATGCTCAGGATACCGGTGATCACGAAAGCCATCTGCCAGCTATGTGCCATGATGGCCCAGACGACCAGCGGCGGAGCTAACATGCCGCCAATCGATGAACCAACGTTAAAGTAGCCGACGGCAACCGAGCGTTCTTTCGCCGGGAACCATTCACTACTGGCTTTCAGTCCAGCGGGAATCATTGCCGCTTCCGCCATTCCCACCGCGCCACGCGCTATAGCCAGACCACCCCAACTGTTAGCCAGCGCGGTGGCGGCGCAGAACAGCGCCCATAGGATGGCGAACATGGCGTAACCCACTTTGGTACCCAGCAAATCCAGCACATAACCGGCAACAGGCTGCATGACGGTGTAGCAGGCTGAATAAGCTGCAATGATATAGGAGTATTGCTGGGTACTGATATGGAGCTGTTCCTGCAGTGTGGGCGCCGCTGCAGCAATTGCGTTACGCGTCAGGTAGCCCAGAACGGTGCCGATGGTTACCAGTCCGATCATATACCAGCGTAAGCCTTTGATCTTGCGCATGTTAAATATATCTCCGAGTGTAATTACCAACAGCGGAACCTGTTATCAGTCTGCCGTGGTAGGTGTAGACCACGCCGAAAGTGACGAAGCGTCGGTGCGCCCCGATCAAAACCTGCGGGAGCTGCTGCCTGGCCGGTTGCCCTGCAGCCGGGCATAGCTGGCGGGCGGCGGCGGCTATCCCGCCGCGCGCGTTATTGTTTTCCGGTGGAAATACCGTTTTCCGGTGGGAATACCAACTCTGTTGACGATAGTGAGATTGAATCCCCTCATCAGGCAGCGCTACAATAATTTGTCATACCAATTTAAAGGTTGAGTGATATCACAAATCCATTACTTTGCTGGGGAATAAAATAATACGGCCAATGAGCGGGCTGTTCTGGCGTGGTGAAAGCGTAAAAATGGTATAATTGGAAGTGATTTATGCCATTTTTGCGATCATGACCTCACTAATGGTGTCAGTTATCGCAGATAATTGGTGTGATATCTTTGTGGTTGTGAGCGTATTTGGTTGGCACATGTAGTGTGAGGAAGTGAACATGCCCCAGTTTCTAAGTGAAGATTTTTTGTTGGATACCGAGTTTGCCCGTCGGCTATACCATGAATTTGCAGCAGATCAGCCAATTTTTGATTACCACTGCCATTTGCCGCCTGCGCAGATTGCCGAGAATTATCGTTTTAAAAACCTGTATGACATCTGGTTGAAGGGTGACCATTACAAATGGCGCGCTATGCGCACCAATGGTGTACCGGAGCGTTTTTGTACTGGCGATGCCAGCGACTGGGAGAAGTTCGAAGCCTGGGCTGCCACTGTCCCGCACACCATCGGCAACCCGCTGTATCACTGGACGCACCTGGAACTGCGCCGTCCATTCGGCATCACCGGCACGTTGTTGTCGCCGTCTACCGCTAAAGACATCTGGAATCGCGCCAACGACCTGCTGGAGCGTGATGAGTTTACGGCACGCGGCATCATGCAGCAGATGAACGTAAAAATGGTCGGCACCACCGACGATCCTATCGACGACCTGCTGCATCACAAAGCGGTGGCTGAAGATAAAACCTTCTCCATCAAAGTACTGCCGAGCTGGCGTCCGGATAAAGCCTTCAATATCGAACAGGCGACCTTTAACGACTATATGGCGAAACTCGGTGACGTGTCTGATACCGATATCCGCCGTTTCAGCGACCTGCAGGCGGCGCTGAGCAAGCGTCTGGACCACTTCGCCGCACACGGTTGTAAAGTGTCTGACCATGCGCTGGACGTGGTGCTGTACGCCGAGGCGGATGAAGCCACACTGGATGGCATTCTGGCTCGTCGCCTGTCCGGCGCAACCCTGAGCGAACAGGAAGTGGCGCAGTTCAAAACCGCGGTGCTGGTATGGTTGGGAGCTGAATACGCGCGTCGCGGCTGGGTGCAGCAGTATCACATCGGCGCACTGCGCAACAACAATCTGCGTCAGTTCAACCTGCTGGGGCCGGATGTGGGTTTCGACTCCATCAACGACCGCCCGCTGGCGCAGGAGCTTTCTCGCCTGCTCAGCAAACAGAATGAAGAAAACCTGTTGCCGAAAACCATTCTGTACTGCCTGAACCCGCGCGATAACGAAGTGCTGGGCACCATGATCGGTAACTTCCAGGGTGAGGGTATGCCGGGCAAGATGCAGTTTGGTTCCGGCTGGTGGTTCAACGACCAGAAAGACGGTATGCAGCGCCAGATGACGCAACTGGCGCAGTTGGGTCTGCTGAGCCGCTTCGTCGGTATGTTGACCGACAGCCGCAGTTTCCTGTCTTACACCCGTCATGAATATTTCCGCCGCATTCTGTGCCAGATGATTGGCCGTTGGGTGGAGGATGGCGAAGCGCCGGGCGACCTGCAACTGCTGGGCGAGATGGTGAAAAATATTTGTTTCGATAACGCCAAAAATTATTTCGGTATCGAGTTGTAAGAAAAAGGGAGGGCGGGCGCCGTCACGGGCCCGTCTGTCAATGTGGTGATTTCGGGCTGGCGCAGGGAGCTGAATCTTGCCGCCCTGGCGCTGTCGTGCTGACCTGACGCTGTTTAATGATCTGATGGCTGTACCGACTGGCGTTTGTCCCGACTGGGTTTCGTCCCGAAATAGTGTCGTGTTCTGAGGTAGCTTGTTAATGCAAACGCTCAATCGTCGTGATTTTCCTGGCCGTCGTCATCCTGACCGCGTTATTCAATTTGGCGAAGGCAATTTCCTTCGCGCCTTTGTTGACTGGCAACTGGATCTGTTGAATGAACATACTGATCTGGACGCGGGTATTGTTGTGGTTCGTCCGATTGATACCGATTTCCCGCCTGCGCTGAATACCCAGGAGGGTTTGTACACCACCATTATTCGCGGCCTGAACGAACAGGGCGACGCGGTGCGCGAGCCGCGCCTTATCCGCTCGGTTAACCGTGAAATCAACGTGTACCGTCAGTTTGATGAGTATCTGGCGCTGGCGCATGACGCCAACATCCGCTTTGTATTTTCCAACACCACGGAAGCCGGTATTAGCTACCATGCTGATGACAAACTGGCTGACACGCCGCCAGCCAGCTTCCCGGCGAAGTTGACCCGTCTGCTGTTCGAACGCTTCAATCATTTTAATGGCGCCGCCGATAAAGGCTGGGTGCTGCTGCCGTGCGAATTGATTGATTACAACGGCGAAAAACTCAAAGAGCTGGTGCTGCGTTATGCGGCGCAATGGGCGCTGCCGGCCGCGTTCACCACCTGGCTCAACGAGCACAACACCTTCTGCTCAACGCTGGTGGACCGCATTGTGACGGGGTATCCACGCAATGAAGTGGACGCGTTACAACAGGAACTGGGTTATCAGGACACCTTTCTGGATACCGCTGAGTATTTCTACCTGTTCGTGATTCAGGGGCCGCAGTGGCTGGCAGAAGAACTGCGCCTGAACCAACTGAAACTGAACGTGCGCATTGTTGATGACATCAAGCCTTATAAAGAGCGCAAGGTGGCGATTCTGAACGGTGCCCACACCGCGCTGGTACCGGTGGCGTTTCTGGCAGGCCTCGATACCGTGGGTGAATCGATGAATGATGCCCAGATAGGCAAATTTGTCGAAACCACGATTGCCGAAGAGATCGTACCGGTACTGGATTTACCGCATGACGAGCTGATGTCGTTTGCCGAGGCGGTACTGAGCCGTTTCAGAAACCCGTTCATTCAGCATCAGTTGCTGTCTATCGCCCTGAACGGTATGACCAAATTCCGTACCCGCATTCTGCCGCAACTGCTGACGTACCGTGAACGTCATAACGCGTTGCCCAAGCGCCTGACGTTTGCGCTGGCAGCCTTGATCGCGTTTTATCGCGGCGAGCGTAACGATGACCGCTATCCGTTGCAGGACGACGCCCGCTGGCTGGAGCGTTACGAAGTGCTGTGGAGCGGCGTGCGCGCTGGCACCACGTCGCTGGCGCAGGTGGTGAATGCCGTGCTGGGGGATGAGGAGCACTGGGAACAGGATTTGACGCAGGTGCCCGGTCTGGCATCGCTGGTCACCGAACAATTGCAGGCTATCGTCGAGCGCGGTATGCGCGACGCGTTAGCGGGTTATTGCTAATCGCATAAGGTCGTCTCCATGCAGAGCATCATTAAAATTCACTCACTGGACAATGTCGCCGTTGCCTTGCGCGATCTGGCACAGGGCGAGACGGTGTCGGTGGGTGATGTAACCCTGACGCTGCCGCAGGCGGTGGCGCGCGGGCACAAATTCGCCCTCAAGGCGATAGCGTCAGGCGAGATGATCGTGAAATACGGTCTGCCGATCGGTCATGCACTGGCGGCGATTGCCGCGGGTGAGCACATCCACTCTCAGAATGCGAAAACCAACCTGAGCGATCTGGATGAATACCAGTATCAGCCGGAGTTCATCAGTCTGCCGGCGCAGATGGCGGATCGTGAGGTGCAGATCTACCGCCGTAAAAACGGCGACGTTGGTATCCGCAATGAACTGTGGATACTGCCGACCGTCGGTTGCGTTAACGGCATCGCCCGTCAGATCCAGCTGCGTTTCCTCAAGGAAACCAATAACGCGGAAGGTATCGATGGCGTTTACCTGTTCACCCATCCGTTCGGTTGTTCCCAGTTAGGTCAGGACCATGAAAACACCCGTACCATGCTGCAAAACATGGTGCGCCACCCGAATGCCGGGGCGGTATTGGTGATTGGTTTGGGGTGTGAGAACAATCAGGTATCCGCATTCCGCGACACGCTGGGCGAGTTCGACGCCGCTCGTGTCAACTTCATGATCTGCCAGCAGCAAGAAGATGAAGTGGAAGCCGGTCTGGAGCGTTTGCATCAGTTGTATCATGTGATGCGTGACGATCGCCGTGAGCCGGGTAAACTGAGCGAACTGAAATTTGGTCTGGAGTGCGGCGGCTCGGATGGCCTGTCCGGTATTACCGCCAACCCGCTACTGGGGCGTTTCTCGGATTACCTCATCGCTAATGGCGGAACGACGGTGCTGACCGAAGTGCCGGAGATGTTCGGTGCCGAACGTATTCTGATGAGCCGGTGCCGCGATGAGAGTACATTCGAGAAAACCGTGCATATGGTCAATGATTTCAAACAGTATTTCATTGAACATAACCAGCCGATTTACGAGAACCCGTCGCCGGGCAACAAAGCGGGTGGTATCACTACGCTTGAGGAGAAATCCCTCGGTTGTACTCAGAAAGCCGGGCAAAGTCAGGTGGTGGATGTGCTCAAGTATGGCGAGCGTCTGCATACGCCGGGGTTGAACCTGCTGAGCGCACCGGGTAACGATGCGGTGGCCACCAGCGCGCTGGCGGGGGCCGGTTGTCACATGGTGCTGTTTAGTACCGGTCGCGGTACGCCTTACGGCGGCTTTGTGCCGACGGTGAAACTGGCGACCAACACCGAACTGGCGCAGAAGAAACCGCACTGGATCGATTTTGACGCGGGTCGCTTGATTCACGGTATGTCGATGGATGAGTTGCTGTCGCAGTTTGTCGATCTGATTGTCGATATCGCCAACGGTAAACCGGCGAAAAATGAGATCAACGACTTCCGTGAACTGGCGATATTTAAAAGCGGTGTGACGTTATAAAACCGATCGTTATAAGCCTGGCGTTGTAAATCCAAACGATTTCACATAAAATAAAACGGCGTTTCATTTTTTGCGCCGTTTTTTCATCATGGCGCTTTAAGGCAGGAATCATGACATCTTACGTGTTTGCCCAGGCTGTTGGCGTACTGGCCTTTCTGGTCGGTATCACCATGTTTTTCAACCGCAGTGAAAAAAAATTCAAAATCCAGCTCTCCGCTTACAGTGCGGTTATCGCTTGCCACTTCTTCCTGATGGGGGCACATGCGGCGGGCGTGAGCGCCTTGCTCAATTCAGGCCGCACCCTGATCACCCTGAAAACCAGCAATATCGTGGTGATGTTTGTGTTTATTGCCCTGACGCTGGGGCTAGGCCTGCCGGGTATGAAACACCCGATGGAACTGCTGCCGATCATCGGCACAGTGTGCAGTACCTGGGCGCTGTTCCGCGCGCATGGGTTGACGACGCGCTGCATCATCTGGTGTTCGACGGCGTTGTGGGTGATGCACAACATCTGGCTGGGGTCGATTGGCGGATCGCTGATTGAGGCCAGTTTTCTGGTGATAAACGGGTTCAATATCATCCGCTTCTGGCGTATGCAGCGTAACGGCATCGACCCGTTCAGAGTAAATGAGCCGCAATCCACCACCAAAAGCGCCTGAAGGAATTGCCCCGCGGTTAAGCGGGGCGCACGCCGGTATTCAGTATGGGGTAGGGTTAGCGCGTAGCGCATCGGTTAACCCAGAGGTTGATCAGAATGGTGACCAGCAAGATCACAGCCACCACGCTGAGCGACATGGCGACAGGGATGTGGAACAGATCGATCAGCATCATCTTGATGCCAATAAAGATCAGGATCACCGCCAGCCCGTATTTCAGCATGGAGAACTTCTGCGCCACGCCTGCCAGCAGGAAGTACATGGCGCGCAATCCCAAAATAGCGAACAGGTTTGACGTCAGCACAATGAACGGGTCGGTGGTGACGGCAAAAATCGCGGGGATGCTGTCTACCGCGAAAATCACATCGCTGATTTCCACCATCACCAGCACCAGAAATAGCGGTGTGGCGTACAGCAAGCCGTTCTGCCGGATGAAAAAACGATCGCCTTGCAGGGTATCGGTCATCCGCAGGTGACCGCGCAGCCAGCGCACGACCGGTTTCTCGCCGATGGCGGCGTCATCCTCTTTCGCTAATGCCATTTTGATACCAGTGAGCAGTAAAAACGCACCAAACAGATACAGCAGCCACTGGAACTGGGAAACCAGCCAGCTACCGGCAAACACCATGATGGTACGCAGAACGATGGCCCCCAGCACGCCATAAACCAGTACCCGACGCTGATACTGTGCGGGAATGGCGAAATAACTAAACAGCATCAGCCAGACAAACACGTTATCGACGGCCAGCGCTTTTTCTATCAGGTAACCGGTAAAGAACGCCAGCGCCTGAGTATCTGCCACCTCGCGGCCCACGGTGCTGCTGAGATACCACCAGAAGCCGATGTTGAATAATATTGACAGGCTGACCCACACCAGCGACCAGACGGCGGCCTGTTTAAAGGTCATCACCGTCGAGCCTTTCTTGCCCTGATAAAACAGGTCAATAGCCAGCATGATTACCACAATAATTGCGAAGCTGCTCCATAGCAGCGGGGTTCCTATCGTTACCATAACCGTATCCCTTAGCGCCTTTCCCATGAGGAAGTGTGTCGTGGCCCTGTTGTCAGAAAACAAAACGGCCTGTGTCAGAAGGCACAGGCCGTTTGCTATTCACGGTGCTGCAAATGGACCTCGCCTTCTGGCAAGGTCTCACTTACAACTTAATGTGGAATAGAGTCATTAAGGTTGCCTGGTAACCGAGTGCGCTTGCACTGTAATGACGATTAGCCAGCGAGAAGTTACTCCCCTTTGCAATTCCAAAGATAGGATAGTTCCTGTACAGGGTCAAACTCTTCCTCTTGCCTTCTATGTCGATGTGCTTTGACGTGGCGTAGCCGATGGATAGGGGTGTCAGTGGATGAATAGTGGGCATCAGCAGGAAAACCATTTACTGCGGCGCCGTTTTAAGGGATAAACAGCGCCAGATTTTGTATTGCAGGAGAGGCCATGAGCCAACTTGAGCTGGAAACACATAACCTGACGTTGGTCCGCTATCCGCAGTCTGAACGCGAGTCATCGTTGCAGGCATGGGAAGCGGCGGATGAGTATCTGCTGCGGGAGTTGGCGACGATGCCGATTGGTCCCGGTCCTCGTCTGATTTTCAATGATGCGTTCGGCACGTTGGCCTGTGGCTTACAGGCGCAAGCGCCTTATTGCATCAGTGACTCATACCTCAGCCAACTGGCGACCCGGCATAACCTGTCGCTCAATGGGTATGCGCCGGAGTCGGTCACGCTGCAAGACAGCCTGGCTCCCTTGCCAGACGCACCAGCGCTGGTGGTGTTGAAAGTGCCGAAAACACTGGCGCTGCTGGAACACCAGTTGCGTCAACTGCGCGAGGTGGTGACGCCACAAACGGTGGTCATCGCGGGTGCGAAAGCGCGTGATATTCACACATCCACGTTGCAACTGTTCGAGCAGATTCTGGGTCCGACTCGTACTTCGCTGGCCTGGAAAAAAGCCAGATTGATTCACTGCCAGCCACAAGCGCGCGTTATTGATGACAAACCGGCGATGACTGCCTGGCTGTTGGATGACGCTGCCAGTCCTATCCACAATGCCCGTATCCACAATTACGCCAATGTGTTTGCCCGCGGCGGGTTGGATATTGGCGCCCGTTTTTTCATGCAGCATCTGCCGCAACAACTGGACGGTAAGATTGTTGATCTGGGGTGCGGCAACGGTGTTATCGGCCTGAGTGCACTGGCGCTAAGCCCACAGGCGTATGTCAGCTTTTTCGACGAGTCCTATATGGCGGTGGCCTCCAGCCAGCACAATGTGGAAGTCAACCGGCCACAGGATATGGCGCGCAGCAGCTTTGTGGTGAACCATGCGCTGACGGGAGTCGGGCAAGGCAGCCTGCAGGCGGTGTTGTGTAATCCGCCATTCCATCAGCAGCAGGCGATAACCGATGACATTGCCTGGCAGATGTTTTTGGATGCACGCCGCTGCCTGGCGGTAGGCGGCGAATTGCGGATAGTCGGCAACCGCCATCTGGACTATTTCCACAAGCTGAAGCGGTTGTTCGGCAATTGTGAAAATGTTGCCAGTAATGCGAAATTCGTTGTGTTGCGTGCGGTAAAAACCCAGAGTCGCTAGATGCGGTGATCCCGCCCAGCATTTGTTGTCGCGCGGGACTGTCATTATAATCCGCAGGTTATGTCAGAGAGAGAAGGTACGTCAGAAGGAACCTCTATGTGTATCGAAGAGTTGGAAGCACGGCTGGAAAGCGCATTGCAGGCGCTGGAGGCCAGTGTCAGCCGACAGCAACAGATCTGGCAGCGCGACTATCAGCACCTTCACTTGCAATTGGTACAGGCTCGTCAGCGTGAAGCGGATTTGTGTGCAAGAATCAATGAACTGGTTACCCGGTTAAACATGATGGATGAGTCCCCTGAACGTAACCCGTTGTTGCAGAAAATCAACCTGATCCGCTCCCATCTGGATGCGCTGGCCAAAGACGCTGCCGCGTTTCATCGTTCGCTGCTCTGAGAAATCCTGCGGCGGTTATCCGATGGCGGCGTCAGTTCGCCGCCACTTACAGCGTTCTGGCGTTTTCTCCACAATTGGTGGAATTGTGAATGCCTTCCTTGCAAAGTTTTACCCAGGCACCCGATTAACTGAAATTCCACGACCTATACTGCATCGCAAAGGTTGACGCATTTCGATGCGTTAATAATTAAAACCGTAACGTGAAGGAAGGTCCTATGTCTAAATTAACTGTGATTATGGTTGCCTCTGCGTTGGCGCTGGGGAGTGCCGGATTTGCCTATGCCCAGGATCCTACCCCGCCGGATCAGGATGCACGCATGATGAGACACCATGACGGCGAGCGTGGCGAACACGGGATGGAACAGAATATGTTTAGAGGGTTGAATCTGACCGACGAGCAGCGCCAGAAAATACGCGACATCATGGAGAATGCCAAAAAAGACCGCGAGCGGCCTTCGGCTGATGATCGCGCCGAATGGCACCGCCTGATCGCCGCTGACAGCTTCGATAAAGCGAAAGCTGAAGCGGTAGCCAATAAAATGGCTGAAGCCAGCAAAGCCCGTATGCTCAACCACCTGGAAATTCAGAATAAAATGTATAACGTGCTGACGCCGGAACAGAAAAAACAGTTCAACGATAAATTCGACAGGCATCTGAAAGAGCCGATGCCGCCAAAAGCGCCTCAATAACGGTATGCCAGATATGACTGGAGCGCGCCGGCTGGCGCGCTCTGTCTTTGAGGGTGAGGGCCACAACCGCAACATTCCGGCCCTGTTTAGTCGATCTCTTGCGTTCAGACAGGTTTTTTCCCATCTGTGCTTTTCAATCACCCGTACTTGCTCTATCAATATCGCGTCATTGTGATTCAAGGAGTACGGCTCATGGCGTCTTTCGCCCTAAAATCCATCCTGTTGCTTGGTGTATTCAGCGTGCTGAGTGCCTGCAAACCGCAATCGCCCGTGAATGATTCGCGCCCCTTCACCACGTTTGAGGGCAAAACCATGGGTACGTTTTATAGCGTGAAGATAAGTGGAGAGTTGCCGGAAAGCAGCCAGCAGTTGCAGCAGGAGATCGATGCGTTGCTGGAGCAGGCTAATAACGAAATCTCTACCTACCGCAGCGATTCCGTGTTGTCCCGCTTTAATCGTGACACCGGTACTGAGCCACAGCCTATCAGTAATGGCATGGCGGATATCATTCTGGCTGCGCAACGTATTGGCCGGGCGACGGGCGGAGCGATGGATATCACAGTGGGACCGTTGGTTAACCTGTGGGGATTCGGGCCGCAGAAGCAGCCGGTTACCATCCCCAGTCAGCAGCAGATTGATGAAGCACGGCGTAAGGTCGGGCTAAATCACCTTCGTCTTATCAGCAATCATCAGGGGGAATGGTTGCAGAAAGACCTGCCCGGCCTGTATGTGGATCTCTCCACGCTGGGCGAAGGTTACGGTGCCGACCTGCTGGCACAGTTGATGACCCGTAAAGGCATTACCAACTATCTGGTATCGGTAGGTGGGGCGATTTCCAGCCGTGGCGTTAATGGGCAGGGACAACCCTGGCGAGTCGCTATTCAGAAACCTACCGACAAGGAGAATGCCATTCAGGCTGCGGTGGATCTGCATGGCTACGGCATCAGTACCTCCGGCAGCTATCGCAACTATTTTGAGCAGGATGGCAAACGCTATTCGCATGTTATCGACCCGGCTACCGGTAGGCCGATTACGCATCAGCTGGTTTCCGCCACCGTGATTGCCAGAACCGCACTGGAGGCGGATGGCTGGGACACCGGGCTAATGGTGCTGGGTAAGGACAAGGCGTTGAAACTGGCGGAACAGCAAGGACTGGCGGTGTATCTGATTACGAAAACCGATAAGGGATTTGAAGCGGTGATGACGCCACAGTTTAAAGCATTTCTGTTGCCCACGCCGTAATCAGACGAGGAGCCTGATGCGGCAACATCAGGCTCCAGTAATTTACTCATCAGGTTTCATGTATCAGCTTTATGTTCAGAAACCATGTTTAGAAATCATTGTCTTCTTTGCATGTGAAATGAGTCGCCATGAATCATTTTCATTCTGAATAATCAGTCCGCATCGGTTGATGTTATTTCACCGTATCTTTCCCCTATGCATGTGGTCACTGGGGTGACCGTTTTATGCCGGCAATGTTCTCAGCGTAAATGTTCTCAGCGTAAGTTGTGAATAATGATGCCAGTGAATAGATATCCTAAATACCTCAGGTTGCAGGGTTCCCTCGGCAAGACAGCAAACTGTGTGCAACGCCACTACCGATCTTGATTCGTTTAAAATCAATATGATTGAGTTTGGCGCGCAATCGCAGGGTCTGCTATTTGGTTTGACAAACATTCGCTTTGACAAATATTCGCTTTGATAAACAGTGCCAACCAATGGCGTATTCCAGTGTGTAGCCTGTTTTTCCGGCAATCCGAATTCTTGAATGAGTAGGTATGAATTACTCAGGTATCAGGTAAATAAAGTGTTGTCTTATTTTTAACGAATATGAATGAGTTGTTTTTTCATGAATCACTCTTTCAACAACACGATGACATAATAATAAATCATTAGTTAATTAACTAATTTGATTATTTAGAAACTAAAAAGCCACTCATATTAACGTTATGACATCGGCCCGCTAAGCAAAATAAAAAACAATAAACCGATAACAAATTTGAAGCATATAAAACATTGGTAATTTATGGAGTCTCTTATTATGAGCGTTAATAACCAGGTACTCAGTCCGTTTACTTTGCCCAATGGCGTCGAGCTTAAAAATCGTCTGCTGATGGCACCCATGACCACCTGTACCGGCTTTTATGACGGCACCGTCACCAAAGAGCTGGTGGAGTACTATCAGGTGCGTGCCGGCAGTATCGGCGCAGTGATTGTGGAGTGTTGTTTTATCGATGATAAAGGGTTGGCGTTTCCGGGCGCCATTGGCATCGACAATGACGATAAGGTCATCGGGTTGGCGAAAATCGCTTCGGCCATCAAAGAGAAGGGGTCGAAAGCCATTCTGCAGATCTACCATGGTGGACGTATGGTGGAGCCGAAACTGATTGGTGGCCAGTCGCCCGTTGGGCCGAGCGCAGTTGCCGCACCGCGTGAAGGTGCGGCGGTGCCGGTAGCGCTGACGGGCGAAGAGGTGGACGCCATGATCGCCAAATTTGGCGAAGCGGTGCGCCGCGCCATTGAAGCCGGCTTCGACGGCGTGGAAATTCACGGCGCTAATACCTACCTGATTCAGCAGTTTTACTCCCCGAACTCTAACCTGCGTACCGACGAATGGGGCGGCAGCCGCGACAACCGCGCCAGATTCCCGCTTGCTGTGCTGGAGATCACCCACAAGATGGCGCGCCAGTATGCGGATGCGACCTTCATCATCGGTTATCGCTTCTCGCCGGAGGAAATCGAAGAGCCGGGGATTCGGTTTGACGATACGCTGTATCTGCTGGAGAAACTGGCGGCGCGTGGGTTGGATTATCTGCACTTCTCAATGGGCCATACCCTGCGATCTTCCATCGTTGATACCCTCGATCCTACCCCGTTGATTAGCAAATATGTTGCCATGCGTTCAGACCTTCTGGCGAAGGTGCCGGTTATCGGCGTCGGCGGCGTGGTAAATAAAGCCGATGCGGATGCCGCGCTGGAGCACGGTTACGACCTGGTTGCGGTAGGGAGAGCCTGCATTGCTTATCCGGACTGGACTGATCGCCTCATCAGCCAGCAGAAGCTTGAACTGTTTATCGACAGCACTCAACGTGAGGCCCTGACCATCCCGGAACCGCTGTGGCGTTTCTCACTGGTGGAAGCGATGATCCGCGACATGAGCCTGTCGGCGAAAAAATTCAAGGCCGGTGTATTTCAGGAAAACGTGCAGGATGATGCTGCTGGTGAGCTGGTGATTAACGTCAGTCTGGAAACGGATCGCATCGCCGACGTTACGCTGGAGCGTAATTCGCAACTGAATGCCGATTTCATCAGTAGCTTTGAGGTTATCCGTTCCCGCATTCTTGATGCCAACAGCCCACATGTGGATGCCGTCACTGGCGCTACTACCCAAAGTGAGGCGGTGAAGAAAGCGGTATCCAAAGCGCTGGCCAAATCCTGCAAGGCGGCGATTATGGAGGAAGGCGGTGATCCGTCCCAAATGCAGCGTTATGACGTGGTCGTCATCGGTAGTGGTGGCGCGGGCCTGGCGGCGGCGATTCAGGCGTGCGATGACGGAGCCAGCGTGCTGATTGTCGAGAAGATGTCCAGCATCGGCGGCAACACTATCAAGGCTTCTGTGGGAATGAACGCGGCAGGCACCCGTTTCCAGAAAATGAAAGGCATTGTTGACGACAAGCAACGGTTTTACGAGGAAACCCTGAAAGGCGGTAAGCAAAAAAATAACCCCGATTTGCTGAAACGATTCGTGGAAGGCGCGCCGATGGCGATTGAATGGCTGGCGGAGCGTGGCATCGAACTAAACGACATTACCATTACCGGCGGGATGAGCGTGGATCGCACCCATCGACCGGCAGACGGTTCGGCGGTCGGGGGTTTCCTGATCAGCGGACTGGTAAAAAACATCAACAAGCGCAATATCGATGTGATGCTGGAGACGTCGGTTGTCGATATCGTTCACGAAGGCGGCGCAATTACCGGTGTTCGCGTGCTTAACGAGGATAATGAGCAGCTAACTATTGCCACCAAAGGGGTGGTGGTTGCCACCGGCGGGTTCAGCGCCAACCGTGAGATGGTGGTGAAATACCGCCCGGATCTGGACGGCTTTGTCACCACCAACCATAAAGGAGCCACGGGTAGCGGTATTGCGATTCTGGAGAAAATGGGAGCTGATACCGTTGATCTGGAAGAAATTCAAATTCATCCAACGGTGGAGCAAAACACGTCTTATCTTATCTCCGAATCTATTCGCGGCGGCGGCGCGATTCTGGTGAACCAGCAGGGTCAGCGCTTCTTTAATGAGATGGAAACCCGCGACAAGGTGTCGGCATCAATTATCGGCCTGCCAGAGAAGTACGCTTATATCCTGTTTGATGAGCAGGTGAGGATGAAGAACAAGGCGGCGGACGAGTATTTGTCCCGTGGATTTGTGGTGAGCGCCGCTTCTCCGCGTGAACTGGCAGACAAGCTGGCTATCGACCCGCACGCCCTGCTGGCGACGCTGGAGCGCTACAACCGGTTTGTTGAAAAACAGCATGACGATGACTTTGGTCGTAAAACCGCATTGCGTCACCCCATCAATCAGGGGCCGTTTTATGCAATCCGCATCGCGCCCGGCGTGCATCACACCATGGGTGGTGTGGTGATCAACGCCGATACGGCGGTGCTGGACAGCAAAAAACGGGTCATTCGGGGCGCTTTCGCTGCGGGTGAGGTAGTGGGTGGCATTCATGGCAGCAATCGCATCGGCGGTAACGCCGTCGCCGATATCATTGTTTTTGGTATTCAGGCGGGTCGTAACGCGGCATCCTACGTACAGATGTAATTAACGCCAGCCTGCGTCAGAACTCGCTGCTGATGCAGGCGTAATTCGCTTTTCTATCGGGGTTATCCGCCATGCAGCCAGATGATCGGGTTTATACCTATTCCACCGTACTCATGGGGTCGCCTATACAGCTCAAATTGTTTGAGCCGAATGAACATCTGGCATCGCAGGTGTTTGGTCGCATTAAACAACTGGAGGATATGCTGACCGTTAACCGGGTCAGCTCCGCGGTCATGGATATCAATCAGGCGGCAGGGAAACACCCGGTCGTCGTCAGCCAGTTGCTGTTCAATCTGATTAAGCGTGCCAGAGAGGTCAGCCTGCTGGAGGACAGTTGCTTTAATTTCACCATTGGACCGGTGGTCAAATGCTGGAAAATCGGCTTTCATGGCCACAGCGTACCACCCGCCGATGAACTGCGGACGTTACTGGCGCTGACTGACCCTCGCCACGTCGTGCTCAATGCGCAAGAATGCTCGGTATGGCTGGAAAAAACAGGGATGGAAATTGATCTGGGCGCGATTGCGAAAGGGTATATCGCCGATGTCATCAGACAATTCCTGTACCAGCACCATGTCTATCATGCGTTGATCAATCTGGGCGGCAACGTACTGGCGATGGGCAAACCGCAACACGCCAGCCAGACGGCCTGGTCAGTCGGCTTGCAAAAACCGTTTTGCGACAATGGCGAGCTTATCGGCATGATGCTGGTAACCAACAAATCAGTGGTGACGTCCGGCATTTACGAGCGTTATTTCGAGTGCGATGGTCGCCTGTATCACCATATCCTCGATCCGAAAACCGGCTACCCGCTGGATAACGAATTACTCAGCGTGACCATCATTTCCGACGCCTCCATCGACGGAGACATCTACACCACCTTGATTTATGGGCTGGGGGTGGAAAAAGGCAAGGCTTACCTGTCCCAGCTACCGCACATTGAAGCCGTTTTTGTGACTAAAGACCGGCGCGTGGTTCTCTCTTCGCAGCGGCAGTACGATTTTATGCTGCTGGATAACAGCTACGAGGTGGTGCAGGGAACGGGATGATCATTGAGCGACACTTTATCGCCACTTATCCACCTAATACAAAAAAGCCACCCGCTAAGAGGTGGCTTAATCATATGATTTTAAAGCTAAAATTTGGTGGCCCCTGTTGGGTTTGAACCAACGACCAAGCGATTATGAGTCGCCTGCTCTAACCACTGAGCTAAGGGGCCAAGCGGACGCTAATTATAGGTAATCCGGCTAGTCGGGTCTATAGCCCAGCAACCATATGGTTGTTTTGTATTCACTCTACAGCAGATTGTTATTATTAAGGATTCATTCTGGTTCTACTGAGAACAGACGAGAGACTAACGAACAAGGTTACAGCGTTGCTTTTTCATCGCTGATGGGCGAGTCGGGATGATCGTCACCAAAATAAAAACCCCCGCTTGGAACCGGGGGTTTGGTGGAAGCGATAACAAATCTTATTAATCGTCCAGGAAGCTACGCAAGACTTCGGAGCGGCTTGGGTGACGCAATTTGCGCAGCGCTTTCGCTTCTATCTGACGAATACGCTCACGGGTCACGTCGAACTGTTTGCCAACTTCTTCCAGCGTGTGGTCGGTATTCATATCGATACCGAAACGCATACGCAGCACCTTGGCTTCACGTGCGGTCAGGCCAGCCAGTACGTCGTGGGTGGCGGAACGCAGGCTTTCCGAGGTAGCGGAATCCAGCGGCAGCTCCAGCGTGGTATCTTCGATGAAGTCTCCCAGATGTGAATCTTCATCGTCACCGATAGGCGTTTCCATCGAGATCGGCTCTTTGGCGATCTTCAATACTTTGCGGATCTTGTCTTCCGGCATCAGCATACGTTCAGCCAGCTCTTCCGGCGTCGGCTCACGGCCCATTTCCTGCAACATCTGGCGGGAAATACGATTGAGTTTGTTGATGGTCTCAATCATGTGCACCGGAATACGGATGGTGCGCGCCTGATCCGCGATGGAGCGGGTAATCGCCTGACGAATCCACCAGGTAGCGTAGGTGGAGAACTTATAGCCGCGGCGGTATTCGAACTTGTCCACTGCTTTCATCAAACCGATGTTGCCTTCCTGAATCAGATCCAGGAATTGCAAACCACGGTTGGTGTATTTCTTGGCAATCGAAATAACCAGACGCAGGTTCGCTTCCACCATCTCTTTCTTGGCGCGGCGGGCCTTGGCTTCGCCGATCGACATACGGCGGTTGATGTCTTTCACCTGCTCGATGGTCAGGCCGGTTTCTTCTTCGATCTGTTGCAGTTTCTGCAAGCTGCGATGCACATCGTCTTCAACTTCGCGTAGTTTCTCACACCAGGGTTTGCCCATGGAAAGAGCGGCTTCGAACCACTTGCTGTTGGTTTCGTTGCCGGTAAACAGCGTGACAAAATTTTTCTTCGGCATCTTGCACAGTTCTACGCACAGCTTCATGATCTGGCGTTCCTGCGCACGCACACGGTCCATCATGGAACGCATGTTGTTCACCAGCAGGTCAAACTGTTTTGGCACCAGACGGAACTGCTTGAACACTTCAGACAGTTTGTTGATTTCGTCAATAGCAGACGGATGACTGCGACCATGCGCTTTGATGCTTAGGCGGGTCGCCTCGTACTGTTCGCGCAGTTCGGTGAATTTCTGACGTGCCAACTCCGGGTCGATGCTGTTGTCATCGTCGGCGTCGTCTTCGTCTTCTTCGCTCTCGTCGTCGTCGTCATCCATTTCTTCATCGGCCAGCTCGGCGTTTTCAGGCGCTGCGTTTGGCGTCAGATCTTCTTCGGCGTTCGGATCGACAAAACCCGTGATCAGATCGGACAGGCGGTTTTCTCCCGCTTCAACACGATCATACTGATCCAGCAGATAGGTGATGGCTTCCGGATATTCGGCAACGGAACATTGAACCTGATTGATGCCATCCTCGATTCGCTTGGCGATATCGATTTCCCCTTCACGGGTCAGCAGTTCGACGGTACCCATTTCACGCATGTACATGCGCACCGGATCGGTCGTACGACCAATCTCAGATTCGACGCTGGACAATACCTGTGCTGCTGCTTCAGCAGCATCTTCATCAGCGGTATTCTCGGCCAGCATGAGATCATCGGCATCCGGTGCTTCTTCCATCACCTGGATGCCCATGTCGTTAATCATCTGGATGATGTCTTCGATCTGATCAGAGTCGATGATATCTTCCGGCAGATGGTCATTGACCTCGGCATAGGTCAGGTAGCCTTGCTCCTTACCACGGGTGACAAGCAGCTTGAGCTGTGACTGCGGGTTTTGCTCCATAAGACGGTATCCACACTTCAGAATATTGGGTTGGTGTCGGTCAGCGTAAATCGCTAACAATAACATTAGGGGAATTTTTCTTATTTGCCGCAGCCCCTGTAGCGGCACGCTGTAGGGCTCGACCCTACTGTTTATCGGCAATTAAGCCGCAGGAAATCAGTTTTTTCGTGTTAGCGCCAGTTGTAGCGACCACAACTCTTTGCGCTCATTCATGCTCAGTCCATGCGTTCTTTCACGGGCAATAAGCGTATCCATTCGTTGCTGTAACAACTGGTCGTAGAGTTCAGCCAAACTGACCCGAAATTTTTCTTCGAGCTCGTCCTCTTCAATCATATGGTCCCAGGCGGCGAGGGTTTCAAGCTGCTTGCGATATTTACTTTCTCGATATTTCTCCAGCAGCAGCCCCATGTTCATGCCTGGGCTTTCGTTACAGGTCTTCACCAGATCTAAAAACAGCTCCAGCCCTGCAACTTTGTTTTCTTCCACGCCATCCAATGCCTGTTCCGGCACCTCGGCGGACAACCTCGGATTTTGTACTAAAAGTCCTATTAGTATACGCATAGTTGTGACTTTTAGCCGTGGAGGCTGATAGTGCGATGTTTGTTCTGCTGTTTTCGGCAACAGGCGATCCAACTGGCTGTCGTCCAGCAGCCCCAGTTTACGACCAAGCTGTTGACGTAAGTATAAGCGCAACGTTTCACCCGGCACCTGACCAATAAGGGGCAAAGCCAGCGTACTGAGCTTAGTGCGTCCGTCTGGAGTACTCATGTCTACCTGCTGTAACAGCGAATCGAACAAAAATGCCGATAGCGGCATCGCCTGCTCAATACGTTGTTCAAAAGCAGCCTTACCCTCCTGACGAACCAGCGTATCTGGGTCTTCGCCATCGGGCAGGAACATAAAGCGCAACTGCCGACCATCATCCAGATAGGGTAGCGCGGTTTCCAGCGCTCGCCAGGCGGCATCGCGTCCGGCTCGGTCGCCATCGTAACAGCACACGACTTGATCAGTGGCGCGAAACAGCAACTGAATATGGTCTGCTGTCGTTGATGTTCCTAACGACGCGACCGCGTAATCAATGCCAAACTGAGCCAACGCCACCACATCCATGTAACCTTCGACCACCAGCAGCCGTTTCAATTCCGGATTTTTCTGCTGTGCTTCATACAAGCCATACAGTTGCCGGCCTTTATGAAAAATCTCGGTTTCTGGCGAGTTCAGGTACTTTGGGGTGCCGTCGCCCATCACCCGACCACCGAAAGCAATAACCCGTCCGCGTTTGTCGCGGATGGGGAACATCACCCGATCACGAAAACGATCATAAGTACGACCATTATCATTGGTCACCAACATGCCGGCATCGGTCAATGTGGTTCTGTTTTCGCTGTTGCGGCCAAAACGCTTTAACGCATTATCCCACCCTGGCAACGTGCATCCGATGGCGAACTGCTGGATTATCTCATCGCTCAGACCACGTCTGGACAGATACTCTCTCGCCGGGGTGCCTGCTGGCTGGTTTAATGTATGTTGGTAAAACGCGCTTAATTGTTCCATCAACTCGTATAAATTTTGCCGCTGATGACGTTCTAGCTGGGTCGGGCCGGTGCCCGCCTCGTAAGGAACGTCCAGACCATGCATTGCAGCCAGTTCTTCAATGCTTTCAACGAATTCCAGACGATCATAATTCATTAGGAAATCAATGGCGTTGCCATGGGCACCGCAACCAAAACAATGATAGAACTGCTTGTCACCGTTTACGGTGAACGAAGGGGTTTTCTCGTGGTGGAACGGGCAACACGCGTGATAATTCTTGCCCTGCTTTTTCAATTTGACGCGCGCATCGATCAGGTCAACGATGTCGGTGCGGGCTAGCAGGTCATTAATAAATACGCGGGGAATACGTCCAGCCATAAGCCCCTTATCTATATACGTTTATAAACGACAACAAGCCGCGCATTCCTTTCGGAAATACACGGCCTTCGTATGCAACTGCTAAGTCTGCGGATTAATCACGCGGTGGAGGATAACCCTCCAAAAATTAATACAGACGAGTGCGGCGTGCGTTTTCTCGAGCCAGCTTCTTGGCGTGACGTTTCACAGCAGAAGCTTTAGCGCGTTTACGTTCGGTAGTCGGTTTTTCATAGAATTCACGACGACGAACTTCAGCCAAAACACCCGCTTTTTCGCAGGAACGCTTGAAACGACGCAGAGCAACGTCGAACGGCTCGTTTTCACGTACTTTAATTACCGGCATGTGCCTCTCACCTCAGTAAATTCGGTTTGTTGCTGGCCTTGTGCCAGCCTTTTCAAAATGGTGCGGAATTCTACTGCAACTGGCGCGCGTTTGTAAAGTCCATCAGCGATCATAAAACGCGCGATGTGGGTTAGCTCGTCTGTGGCCGGGCTTATGGTAGACTATGCGCCGCCTGAATCAAGCGGCCTGCCAGGTCGCTGTTAATGTAACCGAGAGTGAAAACAGTAATGCGCGTATTGGGTATTGAAACATCCTGCGATGAAACCGGCGTTGCGATTTATGACACGCAGGCTGGGCTGCTGGCGAACCAGCTTTACAGCCAGGTAAAACTTCATGCTGATTATGGCGGCGTGGTGCCTGAATTGGCTTCCCGCGACCATGTCCGCAAGACCGTACCATTGATTCAGGCAGCGCTAAAAGAGGCCGGGCTACAGCCTGGTGATATCGATGGCGTCGCTTATACAGCAGGCCCTGGTCTGGTGGGGGCGCTGCTGGTTGGTGCAACGGTGGGGCGCTCACTGGCGTTTGCCTGGAATGTGCCAGCCATACCGGTTCACCATATGGAAGGTCATCTGCTGGCACCGATGCTGGAAGATAATCCTCCCGCGTTTCCGTTTGTCGCGCTGCTGGTCTCCGGTGGTCATACCCAGTTGATCAGTGTTACCGGTATTGGCGAATACCGTTTGCTGGGTGAATCCATTGATGATGCGGCTGGTGAGGCGTTCGATAAAACCGCCAAGCTACTGGGGCTGGATTATCCTGGTGGACCGTTGCTGTCGAAAATGGCGCAAAATGGGAATGTGGGCCGCTTTGTCTTTCCCCGACCAATGACTGACCGGCCTGGTCTGGATTTTAGTTTCTCCGGCTTGAAGACCTTTGCTGCTAATACCATCCGTGAGAATGGCAACGATCCGCAGACACAAGCAGATATCGCACGTGCGTTCGAAGATGCTGTCGTTGATACTCTGGCTATTAAGTGTCGGCGTGCGCTTGATGAAACTGGGTTCAGTCGACTGGTGATGGCGGGGGGCGTGAGCGCCAACCGGACATTGCGCCAGCGGCTGGCGGACATCATGGTCAAACGGGGGGGCGATGTGTTCTATGCTCGCCCTGAATTTTGTACTGATAACGGCGCGATGATTGCGTATGCGGGGGCAGTACGGTTTGCTCATGGGGTAACGGGTGAGCTTGGTATTACCGTGCGACCGCGCTGGCCGCTGGCTGAGTTGCCCGCATTATGATGTTTTGGCTATTTCCTTCGCCCCGAACATATGACGGGGCGGAATGGACATTATAGTTCTTGTTCAAACAATACCAGTATGGCTTCATACAACTGCTTGACGCTAAAACCTCTGGCTGGAGTGGTGAAAATGGTATCATCTCCGGCGATAGTGCCGAGAATCCCTTCAGATTTGCCCAGCGAATCCAACAGACGTGCGATTAGCTGCGCCGCACCTGGACTGGTATGAATGACGACCACCGCATCGTTGTAATCTACATCCAGTACCAGATTTTTCAGTGGGCTGGTGGTGGTGGGAACACCTAACTCTGCTGGCAGGCAGTAAACCATTTCCATCTTTGCGTTACGGGTACGTACCGCACCAAACTTGGTCAGCATTCGAGATACCTTGGACTGGTTGATGTTATCGAAACCGTCGTCCTGTAACGCTTGTACAATCTCGCTCTGAGAGCTGAATTTCTCTTCTTTTAACAGCGCTTTGAACGCTTTAACCAGATCTTCTTGTTTAGTGGGATTACGCATTCTGCACCGTGTCCGGGAAATTATAGAAAACATAAGAACATTATGCATTTAAATGAATTTTTATGCAATATGAATGCGTATAAAACCGAATTATTGGACTGAGGCAACAGGTTATAAGTTTGGTGGAGCGATACTTTTCCAGGGTGTCAGAAAATGTGCTCCACATCACATAAAAGTAAAATAAATGTTATCAAAATGATGTTGTTTGGGGGCTGTTTGCAGGTGTAATGTAACATACCCGTTAATCAGTCGTGGGCTTATGTCGGGGCACGCCACAATGGCCTGTTACTTTAATTACCTTTCAGATATCAGGCAGATTGTTAGTTTATTATTAATCACATAGTGCGTTATCGCTGAGCACCAACTGATTGCAGCGGACCTATGTAGTGCCCATCTGAAAGCAGGTCTGGTTCCTGGCTTCTCTCGCGAGCATAAACGTTTTTAACTAAACGCATCCACGGTAATTTTACTTAACATAATAAGGAGTTTAGGATGAAAGTTACAGTTCTCGGAGCCGCAGGTGGCATTGGTCAAGCCCTTGCTCTTCTCCTCAAAACCCAGCTTCCTTCCGGTTCAGAGCTTTCTCTTTATGATATCGCTCCCGTTACGCCAGGGGTGGCTGTTGACCTGAGCCATATTCCTACCGACGTAAAAATCAAAGGGTTCAGTGGTGAAGATGCGACTCCGGCTCTGGAAGGTGCAGATATTGTGTTGATGTCTGCCGGGGTTGCGCGTAAGCCGGGCATGGACCGTTCCGATTTGTTTAACGTTAACGCAGGAATTGTGCGTAACCTGGTTTCTCAGATTGCCCGTACCTGCCCTAAAGCTTGTATCGGCGTCATCACCAACCCGGTCAATACCACGGTTGCGATTGCTGCCGAAGTGCTGAAAAAGGCTGGTGTCTATGATAAAAACAAATTGTTTGGCGTGACAACGCTGGACATTATCCGCTCGAATACTTTCGTAGCTGAACTGAAAGGCAAACAGCCGCAGGCTATTGAAGTACCGGTTATCGGCGGTCATTCCGGCGTTACCATTCTGCCGTTGTTGTCCCAGATTCCAGGCGTGAGTTTCACTGAACAAGAAGTGGCTGACCTGACCAAACGTATTCAGAATGCGGGTACTGAGGTTGTGGAAGCAAAAGCTGGCGGTGGGTCAGCAACATTGTCTATGGGGCAGGCTGCTGCGCGCTTTGGTCTGTCTTTGGTCCGTGCTCTGCAAGGTGAAAGCGGTGTAGTTGAGTGCGCTTACGTCGAAGGTGACGGCAAATATGCTCGTTTCTTTGCACAACCGCTGTTGCTGGGCAAAAACGGCGTAGCCGAGCGTAAAGATATCGGGACGTTGAGCGCGTTCGAACAACAGGCTCTGACCAGTATGCTGGATACTCTGAAGCAGGATATCGTGTTGGGCGAAGAGTTCGTTAACAAGCAATAATTACCTTCGTGTATAGCCCGTATTGCTGATGGGGCCGGAGTATATTCTCCGGCCTTTCTTTTGCCAGAAGTATTATTCGGGTTGTGGATCCGATTGTGGACGGATCAGTTTTTTGCGGTCGAGTAGTTCCTGTGTTTCAGGATCATAATAGCGACTGGGCCATATTTCTGATGGATGAATACCCAGCGCATCGGCTATTAACCATTCGCCTTTCGGCCATGGACGGGATAAGGCATTGGCTAGCGTGGAAGAGCTCAACCCGGCACCACGTGATACGGCAGCCAGCGTTGTCCCCTTCTTTCTCAGTGCCGCAATAATATCGGCGGGATGCCAGTCATTTTTCCTTGAATTCATAATCCTTCCCTTATTGCTATTAAGACGACAGCGTATTAATGGTATAACTAACAGCTAATGGTGAATGGTTTAGCTAACCAAAAGCCATTATTTGGAAATAATATAGCACCAATTTCCTTAATATTTCCAAATTAATTTCCAAATGGATCTGAATGAGCAACGAGTATCACTATCGGGATGAAAAGGACATGAAAAAAGAGTGGTTTGCGACCAGCGAATTGGTTGGTATCGGCGGACTCCCTAAATCACGGCAAGGATTGAATAAGCGGGCCCGAGAAGATGGTTGGGAAAAGCGTCGCCGTAAAGGTGTACAAGGAAGGGGGGTGGAATATTCTATCCATAGCTTGCCTCAGTCTGTTCAGCAAACGCTGCTGATGCAGGAAACGTCAGGTGAATATTCTGCAAAGCCGTCAGACATGTTGTCTGTCTGGATTCAGATTTATCATCAGTTGTCCGTCCCGGAACGGGAAAAATTGATTGCGTATATCATGCGCGAAGGCGTGTCTTCTACGTTGAAGCAACTGGGCCTTGCCAATATGGTGAGCGCTACTTTGATAAAAGATTTTTCTGATTAAGCGTCCGACTGAGCCATTCCCGTTTGTACTATTGTGGAATGGCTTTCTCTTATTCTTTCGCCTGATTTCTTCCTGCGGAATTTTTCTGATCATAATTAATTCGGCCTTTAACGCTATGGCGTTAGTCGTTTGACTAAAATTAGTCTATTATATGGAAACGTAATCGATATTTTTGTCATCTGATTATGTATTCGTATCAGGAAAGAGATGAAAGGGAGAATTAATAATGGAAAAAACATGGTTTACAACCAATGAGCTGTTAGGTGTGGCTGGATTACCGAGATCTCGTCAAGGACTGAATAAAAAGGCGAAGGAGCATGGTTGGGAAAGACGGCGTCGCAAAGGTGTACAGGGCAAAGGCGTCGAATACGCTATCTGGAGCCTGCCGGAAGAGGTGAAAACTACGCTGATGCGGGAAGCGCCGCCTGACAATATAACGGGAACATCGTCAAGCGTGCAGGAGTGTACCTGGATGCAGATTTACCACCAGCTTTCTGTGGAAGAGCGTACCCGCTTGATCGGGCATATCCTGCGTGAAGGAGCGGTGGGGATATTGGCCCGCCTGGAAAACGGGCCACAGGAATACAGAAGCAAAAAAGAAGAGTGATTTAGAAGTCGCGCTGCACCGCGAGATGAGCCAGACCTTCAAGCGCGGTGCGAAAATCACTAGCAGGCAGGCATTGAATAGCGGTGATGGCTTTATCGGCTTCTTCTTCTGCTCTCTGTCGGGTATAGGCAAGGGAGCCGCAGGACTGCATGGCCGCTAGCACCGGTTCCAGCAAATGGCGGCCATTACCCTGTTCAATCGCCTGACGGATCATGATGCGCTGTTCTTCATTGCCGTGGTGCATAGCATGGAGTAACGGTAGCGTAGGCTTACCTTCATTCAGGTCATCGCCGGTATTTTTTCCCAGCGTGTGGCCGTCAGCGCTGTAGTCGAGTAAATCATCAATCAGTTGGAAAGCGGTGCCCAGGTACCGGCCATATTCTTGCAGTGCTAATTCCTGATCGTTACTGGCACCTGAAAGAATGGCTGAAGCCTGCGCTGCCGCTTCGAATAACCGGGCTGTTTTGCTGTAAATCACCCGCATGTAGCTCTCTTCCGTAATGTCTGGATCGTTACAGTTCATCAGTTGGAGCACTTCGCCTTCAGCAATAACGTTAACAGCGTCAGACATCAACGACATGACACGCAGTGAAGACAGACTGGTCATCATCTGGAAGGCGCGAGTATAAATAAAGTCGCCGACCAGTACGCTTGCGGCATTGCCGAATGCGGCATTCGCCGTAGCTTTTCCACGGCGCATGTCACTTTCATCGACCACATCATCGTGAAGGAGTGTGGCGGTATGGATAAATTCAATCAGCGCCGCGACAGTAATGTGTTTATCACCCTGATAGCTCAGTGCTCTGGCTGCCAACACCGCGATCATCGGACGGATACGTTTACCACCGCCGCTGATGATGTAATTTCCTAACTGATTAATCAGGACAACGTCAGAGTTTAGCTGATCCAGTATGGTCTGGTTGACGGCGGCCATATCTTGTGCGCTTAACGCTGTGATTTGCTCTAAGTTCATTGTTTCTGCCAACTGATTGCTTCTGTTTTGCCGTGAAAATAATGAGGATATCGGCATTGAAAAGGGAACGTTAAGTTCGATTGTACTTGAAAAACGGCACAGATAAACGGCAGTTCAGAGGTTGTATCCTTTTTCTTCACATTGATTGATTCTGCGCTTGTCATCAGTAGGTTTTTTGCGTAGAATTCGCGCCCTATTGTGAATATTTATAGCGCGCTTCACATCATTCAAGGAAGCACGCGGAAAGCGGAGTTTTATATGTACGCAGTTTTCCAAAGTGGTGGTAAACAACACCGAGTAAGCGAAGGCCAGACCGTTCGCTTGGAAAAGCTGGACATCGCAACCGGTGAAGCTGTTGAGTTTGACCAGGTGCTGATGGTTGCCAATGGTGAAGATGTCAAAATCGGTGTTCCTTTCGTCGATGGCGGCAAAATCAAGGCTGAAGTTGTTGCTCATGGTCGTGGCGAGAAAGTTAAAATCGTTAAGTTTCGTCGCCGTAAACACTACCGTAAGCAGGCTGGCCATCGTCAGTGGTTCACTGACGTGAAAATCACCGGCATCAGCGCTTAAGTTTTAGGAGAGCGGATTAATGGCACACAAAAAAGCTGGCGGTTCTACTCGTAACGGCCGCGACTCAGAAAGCAAACGTCTTGGCGTAAAACGCTTCGGCGGTGAATCAGTTCTGGCTGGCAGCATCATCGTTCGTCAGCGTGGCACCAAGTTCCACGCCGGCAGCAACGTAGGCTGTGGTAAAGACCACACCCTGTTTGCTCTGTCTGACGGTAAAGTCAAATTCGAAGTTAAAGGCCCGAACAACCGTAAATATATCAGCATTGTTGCTGAGTAATTTTTCGGTATCAGGTTTAATTGTAAAGCCCCGCACTTGTTGCGGGGCTTTTTACATTTATATTGCACGATAAGCTCGCGTACGATAAAGAAACCAATAAAAACAGGTGACGTGATGAAACAGAATGCTGGTATCGGGTTTGGTCTGGCACTTACCACGGCTATATGTTGGGGGGCGCTGCCAATTGCGATGAAACAGGTTCTGGTGACGATGGAGCCTTATACCATTGTCTGGTATCGTTTTTTGATTGCGTCTGTCGGGTTGGGCATTTTCTTGTACAGTAAAGATGCGTTGCCAAAACCGCAGGCGTTCGATCATCAACGTTGGTGGATTTTGCTGCTGATCGCAACAGGAGGGTTGTTGGGCAACTTCGTGCTGTTCAGCTCTTCGTTGCAATACCTCAGCCCGACCGCGTCACAGGTGATCGGACAGTTGTCGACGGTAGGATTGATGGTCGCCAGCGTCGTTATCCTAAAAGAGAAGATGCGTATCAATCAGGTTATCGGTGCCGGAATATTGGTCTGTGGATTGTTGATGTTTTTCAACAACAGCCTGGTGGAGTTGTTTACCCGTCTGACGGATTATACCTTCGGGATCTTGCTGGGTGTGGCAGCATCTACCGTATGGGTTGCTTATGGCGTAGCACAAAAGGTATTGCTACGTCGCCTGACGTCACAGCAACTGCTTTTTTTGCTCTACGCGCTCTGTGTGTTGTTTATTACACCTTGGGCTAAACCGGGCACACTGTTTCAGTTAACCGGCTGGCAATTAGCTTGCCTGTTGTTTTGCGGTGCGAATACGCTGGTTGGTTACGGTGCGTTGGCTGAGGCCATGGCTCGCTGGCAGGCTGCTCAGGTGAGTACCATTATCACCTTGACGCCATTGTTTACATTGCTTTTTTCTGATCTGCTGTCATTAGTCTGGCCATCAGTATTTGCTGCGCCTGCACTTAATCTGTTGGGATACGTTGGGGCCTTTGTGGTCGTGGCTGGTGCGATGTTCTCAGCAATTGGACACCGTCTTATCGCATCAAAACGTGCCAGACATCCGATGTTGTAGCGGTGGCGGTCATCGTGTTGTGGGGGTGAATGGCGAAGTAGATAAGGGCTGATTATTTTTAATACAGGTGAAATCCTTTCGCCAAGCAGGTACAATCAGCGCCCTTTTATCGGAACGGTTCTGATGCGTCGGTTTTTCAGTGGCAGGTGGCATACTGCGGTTATCTGTCATCAACCCTATTCGTTGAGCCAAAGAGAACCAATAAATTATTCAAACGCGTCGGTCATTCTCTTATTGGTTTTTGCGGAGACAGTTCATGAAGTTTGTAGATGAAGCCACGATTCTGGTGGTTGCGGGTGACGGTGGCAATGGCTGTGTCAGCTTCCGCCGTGAAAAATATATTCCCAATGGTGGGCCTGATGGCGGCGACGGCGGCGACGGCGGCGATGTCTATCTGCTGGCGGATGAAAACCTTAATACCCTGATTGATTATCGCTTTGAGAAAAGTTTCCGTGCGGAACGCGGCCAGAATGGCCAAAGCCGTGACTGCACGGGTAAACGCGGCAAAGATATTACGATTAAAGTGCCGGTTGGTACTCGCGTGCTGGATAAAAGCACGGGCGAAGTATTGGGTGATATGACTCGTAATCAGCAGAAACTGCTGGTTGCCAAAGGCGGATGGCATGGGTTGGGGAATACCCGCTTCAAATCCTCTGTCAACCGTGCGCCACGGCAGAAAACCAACGGTACGCCGGGCGAAGAGCGTGAGTTGCTGCTAGAGTTGTTGCTGCTGGCGGACGTCGGCATGTTAGGGTTGCCGAACGCCGGGAAATCGACCTTTATCCGTGCGGTGTCTGCGGCTAAACCGAAAGTGGCAGATTATCCGTTTACTACGCTGGTGCCGAGTCTGGGCGTTGTGCGTATGGATAGCGAGAAAAGCTTTGTCGTGGCGGATATACCTGGGCTTATCGAAGGTGCTTCCGAAGGAGCGGGGCTTGGGATCCGTTTTCTGAAACATCTGGAACGTTGCCGCGTACTACTGCACTTGATCGATCTGGCTCCGGTTGATGAATCCGATCCTATCGAAAATGCTAAAGTGATCGTTAATGAATTGCAGCAATACAGCGCTTCTCTGGCGGAAAAACCGCGCTGGCTGGTATTCAACAAGGTAGATCTACTGGAGAAAGGCGAGGCTGAAAAACGCGCGAAAGCAATCGCGTCGGCGCTGGGCTGGGAAGGTAAATACTACCTGATTTCCGCGGCCAACCGGGAAGGGGTAAATGCCCTCTGTTGGGATGTAATGAATTTCCTTGAGACTCAGCCGAAAGCGTTAGCCGAAGTAGAGAACAAGGCGCCTGAAAAAGTTGACTTCATGTGGGATGACTACCACCGCGAACAGCTGGAAGCCGCCAAGGCTGAAGCTGAAGAAGAGTGGGACGACGACTGGGATGAAGATGACGACGAAGGTGTTGAAATCGTTTATCAGCGTTAATCTGGTACTGCCATCCGGCCACTAGCTGAAAAGTTTGCTTGTTAGTTGTACATGTTTCCCTTATCTGCATAAAGCAGATAAGGGATTTTTTTATCGCCGACTAATTGTTTTGGTAGATGTCTTTGTAAACACGGCTTTCGAAACGGACCAGCGGAATGCGGCGCTCTTTTTGATCTTCCGGCGGTACGGCATAACCAGAAAGATACTGTACGAAAGCCATGCGTTGGCCGCTGGCGGTAGTGATAAATCCCGCCAGATTATACACCCCTTGTAGCGCGCCGGTTTTGGCTGAGACTTTGCCATCGAGTCCCGCTTCATGCAGACCTGCGCGATAGCGTAATGTCCCGTCATAGCCGGCTAGTGGCAGCATCTTGATATAATTCAATTCATTATCGTGCTGAGCGATGTATTGCAATACCTGCATCATGGTTGCAGGCGCGATCAGGTTGTGCCTGGATAATCCTGAGCCGTCAACGATGATGGTATTACCCAGGTCAATTCCCGCTTTCTGGCGCAGGATTTGGCGCACAGCGTCTGCACCGGCGCGCCAGGTGCCGGGAACCTTGAAGCGTTCATGCCCAATCGTGCGAAATACGGTATCGGCAATCATGTTGTCGGATTTTTTCAGCATGGTGGTCAGCAAGTCATGCAGTGGCTCCGACTCGGTTTGCGCCAATACTGTGCCGGTTTTACCCGCTAATGTCTGTCGCCGCAGGCTGCCGACGACGCGAATGTCTGCCTGTTGCAGTTCGTCTTTCACAATCGCGCCGGCATAGCTTGTGCCATCCTGAATGGCGAATGCTAATGGTAACGGCTCAGCTCGTTGTGTCAGACAACCGGTGACGGTGAAGCGATTGAGTTCGCCCGGTACGACATCCAACTCGCAATACTGCGAGTCCGGCGAACCTTTGGGCAAGGTACGAACCTCACTGAACATGTGTACCGGATAATACGACGCCACGCGAATGAAGGCGTTGTCTCCCACTTTTGGGGCGCTATAGAGTGAAATGGAGAAGCAGTTTTTGTCGACAATCGCCGCTGCCGGTGGTGCGCTGAAGCATTGGGTCATATCGTTCCAGGGCCAACCGGGCGCTTTATCGTGACTGGAGAACACCGATGTATCGATCAGAACGTCGCCGCTGATTTCTCGGATCCCTTGCTTTTTCAGTTCCTGCACCATGCTGCGAAGTTGTTGGCGTTTCAGCGAGGGATCGCCGCTGAAACGTACCGCCAGGTTACCGCGTAGTACTCCGCCGGCGATTGTACCGTTGCTTTCTATCGTGGTGACGAAACGGTAATTCGGCCCTAACTGTAACAAGGCAGCCAGCGCAGTAATAACTTTTTGCGTACTTGCAGGTAGCGCCATTTGCTGGCTGTGATAATCGACTGTCGGGACAGTAGCGCCGATTTTTTGCACTACCAGCGCCAGATTGGCTCCATCAGGCAGATATTTGGTGTACTCATCAATGGGGGCTGCGTTGGCATGTAGTGCAATTGCGCAGGCAAAACTGGGCAGAGTCGATAAAAAACGCATAATCTCAATTAAGTACAGGGTAACGTGGTGGTCATACTACGGCGCATCAAGGGATAAAGTAAACGATGACCCTCGCGGAACTCTGGGGTAAAATGCGTATCAAAATGCAAAAACGCCTTTGGCCTGGAAGTCATGTTCCGGGTAAGGCGGTTTTTGTTTAAATTGTCAGGGTGCACTGGCATTGAAACATTCCGTCGCAGGTGATTTTATCGTGTCAGGATGACGGTAACGTGAGCCGTACGGATTTTTTTAGAGGTGGTGACGATATGAAACAATTTCCGATGACGTTGCGTGGTGCTGAAAAGTTACGCGAAGAGCTGGACTTCCTGAAGTCGGTGCGTCGGCCTGAAATTATTGCAGCGATTGCCGAGGCACGCGAACACGGCGATTTGAAGGAAAATGCGGAATACCATGCCGCCCGTGAGCAGCAAGGATTCTGTGAAGGCCGGATTCAGGAAATTGAAGCCAAACTATCTAACGCTCAGGTCATTGACGTCACCAAAATGGCGGCCAATGGGCGTGTCATCTTTGGTGCTACGGTGACCGTGATGAATTTGGATACTGAAGAAGAACAGACTTACCGCATCGTGGGCGACGATGAAGCAGACTTCAAGCAAAACCTCATTTCGGTTAATTCACCGATTGCTCGTGGTTTGATTGGCAAGGAAGAAGATGATGTCGTGGCGATCAGCACACCGGGTGGTGTGGTGGAGTACGAAATTCTGAAGGTTGAATACCTCTGATTGGCGAGTAAGTAAAACGCCATTCAGATTGTAAAGAAAGGAAAAAGGCCGATGTCGGCCTTTTTTCTCACCAGCACGTCATGGAACCTTGCTGCTAAACAAGGTAACCTGAACCGAAAATGTTATCGAGGCAACACAATCTTGCGTTCTTTTGACGCACGATATAGCACTAGGGTGTGGCCAATAACCTGGACATTGCTGGCACCGGTTTCGCGCAGAATGGCATCGACAATCAGCTCTTTGGTTTCTCTGTCCTCAGTGGCGATTTTCACCTTGATCAGTTCATGATGCTCCAGAGCTTGCTCGATTTCGGCCAGCACACCTTCAGTAAGGCCGTTGTTGCCCAGCATGACGACGGGTTTTAACGGATGAGCCAGCCCTTTCAGGTGTTGTTTTTGTTTGTTACTCAGATTCATTGTCTTTTTTGCTTAGGTTAGGATTGAAAACGGAACATTCTAACGCCATCTCATGATTATCACCAATCCGGCTATACTGATTGGCTGTCGTTGAGACGCGTTTTCCGCCGCTGGCATCTTAATTAACACTAGTTAGAAAAAATCATAGTTGGAAAATCGATGGCTAACAAAAAGCGTTCTGCAAGTTCCAGTCGCTGGCTGCAGGAACACTTTAGCGATAAATACGTACAGCAGGCGCAGAAAAAAGGGCTTCGCTCACGCGCTTGGTTTAAACTTGATGAGATACAGCAGACGGACAAGCTGTTCAAACCCGGTATGACCGTGGTGGATCTGGGGGCGGCGCCAGGTGGATGGTCTCAGTATGTCGTCAGCCAGATTGGTGGAAAAGGGCGCATTATCGCGTGCGATCTTTTACCGATGGATCCTATTGTTGGAGTCGATTTCCTTCAAGGGGATTTTCGTGATGAATTAGTGCTCAAGACCCTGCTGGAACGGGTTGGAGACGATAAGGTTCAGGTGGTGATGTCCGACATGGCCCCGAACATGAGCGGTACTCCGGCGGTGGATATTCCCCGATCCATGTATCTGGTTGAGCTTGCGCTGGATATGTGCCGGGATATATTAGCGCCGGGAGGCAGTTTCGTAGTGAAAGTATTTCAGGGTGTGGGCTTCGATGAGTATCTACGCGAGATTCGTTCCCTGTTTACGACGGTAAAGATTCGTAAGCCTGATGCCTCGCGAGCCCGATCACGTGAGGTGTACATTGTAGCGACAGGCCGTAAACTGTAGTAACCTGACGCTATTTTTTAATACAGTTGTAATATGAGGTTAATCCCTTGAGTGACATGGCGAAAAACCTGATTCTCTGGTTGGTCATCGCGGTTGTGTTGATGTCCGTGTTCCAGAGCTTTGGGCCCAGCGAGTCGAATGGCCGTAGGGTGGATTATTCAACCTTTTTAACTGAAGTGAATCAGGATCAGGTTCGTGAAACACGTATCAATGGGCGCGAGATCAATGTTGTCAAAAAAGACAGCAGTCGCTACACCACGTACATCCCTGTCAACGATCCTAAACTGCTGGATAACCTTCTGACCAAAAATGTAAAAGTGGTTGGTGAACCGCCGGAAGAGCCGAGCCTGCTGGCTTCGATCTTCATCTCCTGGTTCCCAATGCTGTTGCTGATTGGCGTCTGGATTTTCTTTATGCGCCAGATGCAGGGGGGGGGCGGCAAAGGTGCCATGTCGTTTGGTAAAAGCAAGGCACGGATGCTGACTGAAGACCAGATTAAAACCACGTTCGCTGATGTGGCGGGCTGTGATGAAGCCAAAGAAGAAGTTGCCGAACTGGTTGAATACCTTCGAGAACCGAGCCGCTTTCAGAAACTGGGCGGTAAAATTCCTAAAGGCGTACTGATGGTTGGTCCGCCGGGGACTGGTAAAACGTTGTTGGCGAAAGCCATTGCCGGTGAAGCCAAGGTGCCGTTTTTCACCATTTCCGGTTCCGATTTTGTGGAAATGTTTGTGGGTGTCGGTGCCTCTCGTGTACGAGACATGTTCGAACAGGCCAAAAAAGCCGCGCCTTGTATCATCTTTATCGATGAGATTGATGCTGTGGGCCGTCAGCGTGGCGCTGGCTTGGGCGGTGGTCATGACGAACGTGAGCAGACGCTGAACCAAATGCTGGTTGAGATGGATGGTTTTGAAGGCAACGAAGGCATCATCGTCATCGCTGCGACTAACCGTCCTGATGTGCTGGACCCGGCGTTGCTGCGTCCCGGTCGTTTTGACCGACAGGTAGTGGTTGGTTTGCCGGATGTGCGTGGGCGTGAGCAGATTTTGAAAGTTCATATGCGCCGTGTGCCGCTGTCGCCGGATATCGATGCTTCCGTTATCGCACGTGGCACGCCTGGTTTTTCCGGCGCTGATTTAGCCAATCTGGTGAATGAGGCTGCGTTGTTTGCGGCTCGTGGCAATCGCCGTGTGGTTTCGATGGTGGAGTTCGAAAAAGCCAAGGACAAAATCATGATGGGGGCAGAACGTCGCTCTATGGTCATGACCGAAGCACAAAAAGAGTCCACTGCTTATCACGAGGCGGGTCACGCTATTATCGGTCGGTTGGTGCCTGAGCATGATCCCGTGCATAAGGTGACTATCATCCCGCGTGGTCGTGCGTTGGGTGTAACGTTCTTCCTGCCTGAAGGCGATGCGATTAGCGCCAGCCGTCAGAAATTGGAAAGTCAGATTTCTACGCTATACGGTGGTCGTCTGGCTGAAGAAATCATCTACGGGCCGGAGCATGTTTCTACCGGTGCGTCTAACGACATCAAAGTGGCGACGTCTATTGCGCGTAACATGGTGACTCAGTGGGGGTTCTCGGAAAAACTCGGACCTTTGCTGTATGCGGAAGAGGAAGGTGAAGTATTCCTTGGCCGCTCTGTGGCTAAAGCCAAGCATATGTCGGATGAAACGGCGCGCATAATCGATCAGGAAGTGAAGGCACTGATCGAGCGTAATTACCAGCGCGCCCGTGAATTGCTGATGTCGAATATGGACATTCTGCACTCGATGAAAGACGCATTGATGAAGTATGAAACGATCGATGCGCCACAAATCGATGATCTGATGTCACGTAAGGATGTTCGTCCGCCTGCTGGCTGGGAAGATCCGACGCCGGGCAATAACTCTTCTTCGTCTGACAATGGCGGTGCCCCTAAAGCGCCGACAACAACAGGGGATGAACCTCATACGCCGACACCGGGCAATACGATGTCCGGGCCTTTGAACGACAAGTAAGTATATCGTTTATGGTGTGACAGCCCTTACCTTGGCTGCCGACTCCCTCAAACCCCGGCTTGCCGGGGTTTTTTACTCCAGAAGGGCGTACCAACTAAAAGCACTGAGACACAAAACATGAAATTGAATGCACGCGGCTTGACGCTGGATCTCTCCTGTCCTCAAGTTATGGGGATCCTGAATGTAACTCCGGACTCTTTTTCTGACGGCGGTAAACACAATACGTTGAATGCTGCTTTGATCCATGCCGAGCAGATGATCTCCGCAGGTGCCACTTTCATTGATGTGGGGGGAGAATCCACCCGCCCAGGAGCTGATGATGTCAGCACGGAAGAAGAGTTGGAGCGCGTCGTGCCGGTAGTAGAAGCTTTAGCACAGCGGTTTGAAACCTGGATTTCGGTCGATACGTCCAAACCGGAGGTAATTACCGCCAGTGCGCAAGCTGGGGCGCATTTGATCAATGATGTGCGGGCGCTTAGCGAACCCGGTGCTCTGGAGGCAGCAGCGGCAACGGGTCTGCCAGTTTGCCTGATGCATATGCAGGGACTGCCAAAAACGATGCAACATACCCCGCATTACGACGATGTAGTCGCTGAGGTAATGGCTTTTTTTGAGCAACATATCACTCGTTGTGTTGCTGCGGGTATGCCGCGCGATCAGTTATTGCTGGATCCTGGGTTCGGATTTGGCAAGAATCTGCAGCACAATTACCGACTGCTGGCGCAGCTGGAAGCATTGCATCGCTTCGGTTTACCGCTATTGGTTGGTATGTCCAGAAAAACCATGATTGGACAATTGCTGGGCGTGCCGCCGCTTGAACGTGTTCATGGCAGTGTGGCATGTGCCGTCATTGCCGCTATGAAAGGAGCTCATATTATCCGTGTCCATGATGTGAAAGCGACAGTGGATGCAATACGTGTAGTCGAAGCAACTCTATCAGCGAAGGAATAACAACAACTATGAGTAGCCGTAAATATTTTGGCACTGACGGTATTCGGGGCAAGGTGGGTGACCTGCCGATTACGCCTGATTTTGTACTGAAGTTGGGCTGGGCTGCCGGCAAGGTTCTGGCACGCCATGGTTCCAGAAAAATCATTATCGGTAAAGATACCCGTATTTCCGGTTATATGCTGGAGTCTGCGCTTGAAGCCGGTTTAGCCGCAGCCGGGTTATCTGCATCGTTCACCGGTCCTATGCCCACACCTGCCGTAGCGTATCTGACACGAACTTTTCGTGCAGAAGCTGGGATAGTCATTTCGGCTTCGCATAACCCTTATTACGATAATGGCATCAAATTCTTTTCGATTGATGGCACCAAGCTGCCGGACGAAGTAGAAGAAGCTATCGAAGCGGAAATGGAGAAACCGTTGACCTGCGTAGAATCGGCAGAGTTAGGTAGGGCAAGCCGTATCGTTGATGCTGCCGGACGTTATATTGAATTTTGTAAAGGCACTTTTCCCAGTGAACTGAGCCTTAATGGTCTCAAAATCGTAGTGGATTGTGCCAATGGCGCGACCTATCACATTGCCCCCAGCGTATTGCGAGAACTCGGTGCCAAGGTGATAGCTATAGGTTGTGAGCCGGATGGGATGAACATCAATGAGCAGTGTGGTGCTACCGATGTTACCCAACTTCAGGAACGTGTATTGTCTGAAAAGGCTGATGTGGGCCTGGCGTTTGATGGTGATGGTGATCGCCTGATCATGGTTGACCACCAGGGCAATAGAGTGGATGGCGACCAGATCCTGTATATCATTGCTCGTGAAGCGCTGCGTCAGGGGCAGCTTCGTGGAGGTGCGGTTGGCACGCTGATGAGCAACATGGGTCTGGAAGTAGCGTTAAAACAGCTAGGGGTTCCGTTTGCCCGTGCCAAAGTGGGGGACCGCTACGTGCTGGAACTGATGCAGTCAAAAGGCTGGCGTCTGGGGGCTGAAAACTCAGGTCATATTATTTTGTTAGATAAAACCACTACAGGTGATGGCATTATTGCTGGCCTGCAGGTACTGACTGCTATGGTTCGCAACCATATGAGTCTTCATGATCTCTGCAGTGGCATGAAATTATTCCCGCAAGTCCTGGTTAATGTGCACTTTTCTGGAGAGGGAGACCCATTGGAAAGTGAGGCAGTGAAACAGGCTACTCAAACCGTAGAAGTACAACTGGCTGGCCGTGGCCGGGTATTACTGCGTAAGTCCGGTACTGAGCCTTTAATCCGGGTAATGGTTGAAGGAGAAGATGAAGCTTCGGTAACGCAGATGGCAAACCACATTGCAGATGCGGTAAAAGCAGCGGGTTAGGCTGCAATACCAATTCGCAATACCAATTCGTTGAAAGGTGGCAGGCTGTCGGGCCTGTCACCGACATAGTAATAACGTGAAATACGGTGTAATCAGTCAACTAATCAGTAGTTTCCGGTCTATGTTGTCGAGGTGCTGATTTTTTCCTCAATCGGTTAGTGGTGGGCAAATTACCCTTGCGTACCTCCGAGGCTTTAGTTAGTATTCAGACCCGCTTTGTAGGGGATGTTGCACATCTTATTATTGCGGGCAGTCGCGGTTAAACCGCAAGAATTAGTGATGCTTCGCCATGCGGTGAAGATAAATAACGGGTACAACTATGTACGAAGCTCTTCTGGTAATTTTCCTGATTGTGGCGATTGGCCTCATTGGTCTTGTTATGCTGCAGCAAGGTAAAGGTGCAGATATGGGAGCGTCGTTCGGAGCAGGTGCTTCCGCTACTTTGTTTGGTTCAAGCGGATCTGGCAATTTCATGACCCGAATGACGGCGCTATTTGCCACGCTGTTTTTCGTGCTCAGCCTGATTCTGGGTAATATGAGTTCCAATCATAGTCAGAAAAGCAGTGGATGGGATAACCTGAGTCAGCCAGCTGCGTCTGAAAAACCAGAACAGCCTAAAGCACCAGCTGCACCGTCAAGCGATATTCCTAAATAATCGCGGGCGTTTCATCAGCAACAAAAATGCTGATGATGAAAAAGCAAATTGTGATGCCGAGGTGGTGGAATTGGTAGACACGCTACCTTGAGGTGGTAGTGCCCGATTGGGCTTACGGGTTCAAGTCCCGTCCTCGGTACCAATCCTATAGATAACTTGCATTTTTGCGGTTGTCAGCGTAGTATTTGCCACGTTTTCGGACGCGGGGTGGAGCAGCTTGGTAGCTCGTCGGGCTCATAACCCGAAGGTCGTCGGTTCAAATCCGGCCCCCGCAACCATTTAACTTCCCAGAAAAGTTTTTTTTCAAATAAACTGTATTACATCGAACGAATTGTTTACGGTTAATTTTGAAAGAATACTTGGATGGTAGTTATGCCGCAGTAGCTTGCGGTAAATAGGGTCCAGTTGCATAAAGCCCCGATATATCGGGGTTTTTTGTTATCTGACAGCAGAATTACTGGGCTATTAAGCCCTTTTTTTATGTCTTGGGGGTGGGCTTGTCCACATTAGAACAAAAGTTAACAGAGATGATTTCGGCACCTGTTGAAGCCCTTGGCTATGAGCTGGTGGGCATTGAGTTCATCCGGGGACGCCAGTCGACACTGCGTATCTATATTGATAGTGAAGATGGTATCACTGTTGATGATTGTGCTGATGTTAGCCACCAGGTCAGTGCGGTACTGGATGTTGAGGATCCTATATCCGTTGCCTATAACCTGGAAGTGTCGTCACCGGGCCTGGACCGGCCGCTTTTTACTGCTGCCCATTACGCGCATTTTGTGGGTGAAGAAGTGAGTCTGGTGTTGCGTATGGCGGTTCAGAATCGCCGCAAGTGGCAAGGTATTATCAAGTCTGTTGACGGCGAGATGATCACTGTAACAGTGGAAGGCAAAGATGAAGTGTTCGCGCTGAGCAATATCCAGAAGGCGAACCTGGTACCCCACTTTTAAAGTTTGGATGAGGCAACTAGGATGAATAAAGAGATTCTGGCTGTTGTTGAAGCGGTTTCCAATGAAAAAGCCGTGCCGCGCGAAAAGATTTTTGAAGCGCTGGAAACTGCACTGGCGACAGCGACCAAGAAAAAATACGAGCAAGAAATTGATGTTCGGGTTTGCATTGATCGCAAAACCGGCGATTTTGATACCTTCCGTCGCTGGCTGGTAGTGAATGAAGTTACCCAGCCGACGCGTGAAATCACATTGGAAGCAGCGCAGTTCGAAGAGCCGACTATTGAACTGGGTGGCTACATCGAAGATCAGATAGAGTCCGTGACTTTCGACCGCATCACCACGCAGACCGCCAAGCAGGTTATCGTACAGAAAGTACGTGAAGCCGAGCGCGCTATGGTGGTTGATCAGTTCCGTGAGCAGGAAGGTGAGATTGTCACTGGTGTAGTTAAAAAAGTTAACCGCGATAACATCACGCTGGATTTGGGTAGTAATGCCGAAGCGGTGATTGGCCGCGAAGATATGTTGCCGCGTGAGAACTTCCGTCCTGGCGACCGTATTCGTGGCGTGTTATACGCAGTTCGTCCGGAAGCGCGCGGCGCGCAGCTGTTTGTGAGTCGTTCCCGCCCTGAAATGTTGGTTGAACTGTTTCGTATCGAAGTGCCGGAAATTGGCGAAGAAGTTATTGAGATCAAAGCGGCTGCCCGCGATCCCGGTTCCCGCGCTAAAATTGCGGTCAAAACTAACGATAAGCGTATTGATCCGGTCGGCGCGTGCGTGGGAATGCGTGGTGCACGCGTTCAGGCTGTATCCAGCGAATTAGGCGGCGAACGTATTGATATCGTCCTGTGGGATGATAATCCGGCACAGTTTGTTATTAATGCCATGGCACCGGCTGATGTCGCGTCCATTGTGGTCGATGAAGACAAGCATACGATGGATATCGCAGTTGAAGCCGGTAATCTGGCTCAGGCGATTGGTCGCAACGGTCAGAACGTGCGTCTGGCTTCCCAACTGAGTGGTTGGGAGCTAAATGTGATGACTATTGAGGATTTGCAGGCCAAACATCAGGCTGAGGCCCATGCTGCCATCGATATTTTCACCAAGCATCTGGATATTGACGAAGAGTTTGCCACTGCACTGGTTGAAGAAGGCTTTTCTTCGTTAGAAGAATTGGCTTACGTACCGATCAATGAGCTACAGGAGATCGATGGTTTGGATGAGGAAACCATCGAAGCGCTGCGCGAGCGTGCGAAAGCCGCGCTGACTACGCTGGCTCTGGCGAATGAAGAAAACCGCGGCAACGGCCAGCCAGCGGAAGATTTGCTCAATTTATCTGGTCTGTCCCGCGAACTGGCGTTTAAACTAGCTGCCCGTGGTGTTTGCACGCTGGAAGATCTTGCTGAGCAGGGCGTCGATGACTTGGCAGATATTGAAGGGCTTGATGAAGCACAAGCCGGTGAGCTGATTATGGCTGCACGTAATATCTGTTGGTTTGGTGACAGTAACGAATAACGAACTGTAGCAGGAAAGGAACAGCATGACAGATGTAACCCTGAAATCACTGGCTGCAGAGATCCAGACGCCGGTTGACCGCCTGATACAGCAATTTGCTGATGCGGGAATTACCAAGTCTGCGTCGGACTCTGTGACTCAGAACGAAAAAGAAACACTGCTGGCGCACCTTAACCGCGAACGCGGTAGTGCGCCGGGGAAATTGACACTGCAACGTAAAACGCGTAGCACATTAAATATTCCTAGCACCGGTGGTAAGAGTAAATCGGTGCAGATTGAAGTCCGCAAGAAGCGCACCTACGTAAAACGCGATCCTCATGAAGAGCAGCAGGTTGCTGTTGAGGAAGAGCAGGCACGGCGTGAAGCGGAAGAACAGGCGCAGCGCGCCGCCGAGGAACAAGCCAAACGTGAGGCTGAAGACAAAGCCAGGCGTGAGGAAGAAGAGAAGGCAAAGCGCGCAGTTGCTGAAGAGCAAGCCAAACGTGAGGCCGCTGAAAAAGCTAAGCGTGACGTAGCGGAAAAAGAGAAAGTGAGCAATCAACAAAACGATAGTATGACTAAACCAGCTCAGGCTGAGAAAGCGCGTCGTGAAGCGGAAGCGGCTGAACTCAAGCGTAAGGCGGAAGAAGCGGCTCGTCGTAAGGTCGAGGAAGAAGCTCGCCGTATTGCGGAAGAAGCTCGCCGGATGGCAGAAGAAAATGCCGGACGCTGGGAAAAAGAAGGCGATGACACCGAGGACGCCGATTATCACGTAACCACCTCTCATCACGCACGTGAAGCTGAAGATGAGAATGATCGTCAGGTTGAAGGTGGTCGCGGTCGTGGTCGCGGCGGCAAAGTGACTAAACAGAAAAAAGGCAACCGCCTGTCTGAATCGAAAGCTGATCGTGAAGAAGCCCGTGCGGTAACTCGCGGCGGCAAAGGCAAGCGTAAGCCGAGCACGCTGCAACAGGGTTTCAATAAGCCGGTGCAGGCGGTCAACCGTGATGTCGTGATTGGCGAAACCATTACCGTTGCTGAGCTGGCCAATAAAATGGCGGTCAAAGGCTCTCAGGTCATCAAGACTATGATGAGGCTGGGCGCGATGGCTACCATCAACCAGGTGATCGATCAGGAAACCGCACAACTGGTCGCAGAAGAAATGGGTCATAAAGTGATCCTGCGCCGTGAAAACGAGCTGGAAGAAGCGGTGATGAGTGATCGTGATACCGGGTTGTCTTCTGAATCTGAATCACGTGCGCCGGTAGTCACCATCATGGGTCACGTTGACCATGGTAAGACCTCGTTGCTGGATTACATTCGCTCGACCAAAGTGGCTGCCGGCGAGGCTGGTGGTATTACCCAGCATATCGGTGCCTACCACGTCGAAACGGATAACGGCATGATTACCTTCCTGGATACACCGGGGCACGCCGCGTTTACTGCCATGCGTGCCCGTGGTGCGCAGGCGACAGATATCGTGGTGCTGGTTGTTGCAGCTGATGACGGTGTGATGCCTCAGACCATCGAAGCTATTCAACATGCCAAGGCTGCTAAAGTACCGGTGGTGGTTGCCGTAAACAAAATCGATAAACCGGAAGCTGATCCGGATCGCGTTAAAAACGAACTGTCCCAGTACGGTGTTATTCCGGAAGAGTGGGGTGGTGAGTCTCAGTTTGTCCATGTTTCCGCCAAAAGCGGTGCAGGCATTGACGAACTGCTGGAAGCCATCCTGCTGCAAGCCGAAGTACTGGAACTGAAAGCTATTCGCAGCGGTATGGCCAGCGGTGTGGTGATCGAATCCTTCCTGGACAAGGGCCGTGGTCCGGTGGCTACTGTGCTGGTACGTGAAGGTACCCTGAATAAGGGTGATATTGTGTTGTGTGGCTTCGAATATGGTCGAGTTCGCGCTATGCGTGATGAACTGGGTCGTGAAATTACTGAAGCGGGTCCATCTATTCCGGTAGAGATTCTGGGGCTGTCCGGCGTGCCGGCTGCGGGCGACGAAGCGACAGTGGTACGTGACGAGAAGAAAGCTCGTGAAGTCGCGCTTTATCGTCAGGGTAAGTTCCGCGAAGTGAAACTGGCGCGCCAGCAGAAATCCAAGCTGGAAAATATGTTCGCCAACATGAACGAAGGCGAAGTATCCGAACTGAACATCGTCATGAAAGCCGACGTTCAAGGCTCTGTGGAAGCCATTTCCGATTCGTTGCTGAAGCTGTCCACCGACGAAGTCAAAGTCAAGATCGTGGGTTCTGGCGTGGGGGGGATTACCGAGACTGATGCTACGCTGGCTGCGGCATCCAACGCTATCATTCTTGGCTTTAACGTTCGTGCGGATGCCTCTGCACGCCGTATTGTCGAAGCAGAAAGCCTGGATCTGCGTTATTACTCCGTTATCTATGACCTGATCGACGAAGTGAAGCAGGCGATGAGCGGTATGTTGGCGCCGGAATACAAGCAGGAAATTATTGGTCTGGCGGAAGTGCGCGATGTGTTCAAGTCACCGAAGTTTGGCGCTATTGCCGGCTGTATGGTGACAGAAGGGGTGGTGAAACGTCACAACCCGATTCGCGTGCTGCGTGACAACGTAGTTATCTTTGAAGGCGAGCTGGAATCCCTGCGTCGCTTCAAGGACGACGTTAACGAAGTCCGTAATGGTATGGAATGTGGTATCGGCGTGAAAAACTACAACGATGTTCGCACCGGTGACATGATCGAAGTATTTGAAACTATTGAGATCAAGCGCACCATCGAGTGATACGTGCAACAACGTACCTGATGTTTTCATGCTGGGGGGCCGAGTGCCCCCCAATTTTTCTTTGAGGATTCATCATGGCAAAAGAATTCAGCCGCACGCAGCGTGTGGCTCAGGAAATGCAAAAAGAAATCGCCATTATCATTCAGCGTGAAGTGAAAGATCCGCGTGTAGGCATGGCGACGGTTTCTGGCGTAGACGTGTCGCGTGATTTGGCTTATGCCAAAGTATTTGTGACCTTTCTGAATGACAACGATCCAGAACAGGTTAAGACGGGAATCAAGGCATTGCAGGATGCGTCCGGTTTTATCCGTATGTTGTTGGGCAAGGCGATGCGTCTGCGTGTGGTGCCTGAACTGACCTTCTCCTATGACAATTCCCTGGTAGAAGGGATGAGGATGTCCAATCTGGTGACCAGCATAGTAAAACGCGATGCTGAGCGTCGTGCACCTGACGCAGATGATGAGCAGGAGGGGTAATGTCGCGTCCTCGTCGTCGTGGTCGGGATATCCACGGCGTTCTGCTGCTGGATAAACCGCAAGGGGCATCATCTAACGATGTACTGCAGAAGGTAAAGCGCCTCTTCAATGCTAATAAAGCCGGGCATACCGGTGCGCTGGATCCGCTGGCGACGGGGATGCTGCCGGTATGTCTGGGTGAGGCGACCAAGTTTTCCCGGTATTTGCTGGATGCTGATAAACGTTACCGGGTGATTGCACGTATGGGACAGCGCACCGATACGTCGGATGCTGACGGCAACGTGATTCAGGAGCGTCCAGTTGCCTTTACTCATGACATGTTAATGCAGGCGCTGGATAGTTTTCGCGGCGATACCCAGCAGGTACCGTCGATGTACTCCGCACTGAAATATCAGGGGCGCCCGTTATACGAATATGCCCGTCAGGGGCTGGTTGTGCCGCGGGAAGCGCGTGATATCACTGTTTATGAACTGCAGTTTATCCGCTGGGAAGCCGATGAGCTGGAACTGGAAATCCATTGCTCCAAGGGAACTTATATCCGCACCATCATTGATGATCTGGGTGAAAAACTGGGGTGTGGCGCTCATGTGATTTACCTGCGTCGGCTTCAGGTGGCAACGTATCCGATTGAACGAATGGTCACCCTGGAACAGTTGCAGACGCTCAGTGAACAGGTGCAAGCACAGCAACAGCCGATCGGTGAATTGCTGGATGTGCTGCTGTTGCCGATGGATACTGCTGTGCAGGCGTTTCCGGAAGTGAATCTGTCGCTGGTCGTGGCGGGTTACCTCAAGTTGGGCCAGGCGGTACGTGCTGCTGCGGCACCGGCTGATGGCATGGTGCGTATCACCGAGGGGGACGAACACCGGTTTATCGGTATGGGCGAAATTGATGATGAAGGGCGGGTAGCACCACGGCGTCTGGTGGTGGAATACCCTGTGCCGGTAGATGCCTGAGCGCCTTGCGATTATATGGCGCTGAGAGTAAAATGGCGCGGCTTAAATATTGGGCGGCTGAATTAGAGATCGGCGCCTGTTCTGTTTTTATACTACTTTGGAGTAAATTATGTCTCTAAGCGTTGAAGCAAAAGCGAAAATTGTTGCGGAATTTGGTCGTGGCACAAATGACAGTGGTTCTACCGAAGTTCAGGTTGCCCTGCTGACTGCGCAGATTAATCATCTGCAGGGTCACTTTGCCGAGCATAAGAAAGATCACCACAGCCGCCGCGGTCTGCTGCGTATGGTTTCTCAGCGTCGTAAGCTGCTGGACTACCTGAAGCGTAAAGATCTGGCACGCTACACCACCCTGATTGAACGTCTGGGTCTGCGTCGCTAATTCGACGAGTTTCAGGAGAAAGGGGCCTCTTTGGGCCCCTTTCTTCTAGGAAGTGCTAGTAAAACAGAGTAATGTATTGCTGTTGTAAATATGATCCGTAATTACAGCGATTCGCGCGGCTAATGAGAGATTTTATTTGTTACTGCTTAGTCAGAATAACGTCTGTCATTAGTCGCGAGGATGTAATGGGCGGATCGGGTATTTAACTGGTACGCCATATCAAAATATATGGCGTGCACCTCTGGTAAAGGACTGTATTTTGCTTAATCCGATCATTCGTAAATTCCAGTACGGTCAACATACCGTGACACTGGAAACCGGTATGATGGCCCGCCAGGCCACCGCCGCTGTCATGGTTAGCATGGATGACACTGCGGTATTCGTAACCGTTGTGGGTGCCAAACACGCTAAACCGGGCCAGGATTTCTTCCCGCTGACTGTTAACTATCAAGAGCGTACCTACGCTGCTGGTCGTATTCCCGGTGGTTTCTTCCGCCGTGAAGGCCGTCCGAGCGAAGGCGAAACGCTGATTTCCCGTCTGATCGACCGTCCGATTCGCCCGCTGTTCCCAGATGGTTTCGTTAACGAAGTCCAGGTTATCGCCACTGTGGTTTCCGTTAATCCGCAGGTTAACCCGGATATCGTTGCCATGATCGGTGCTTCTGCGGCGCTGAGTCTGTCAGGTATCCCATTCAATGGCCCGATTGGTGCCGCTCGCGTTGGTTATATCAACGATCAGTACGTGCTGAACCCGACGACTGAAGAGCTGAAAACCAGCCGTTTGGATCTGGTCGTCGCTGGTACCGAAGGCGCGGTACTGATGGTGGAATCCGAAGCAGACCTGCTGAGCGAAGATCAGATGCTGGGTGCAGTGGTATTCGGTCATGATCAGCAACAGGTTGTTATCGAGAACATCAAGGCACTGACGGCAGAAGCGGGTAAACCGAAGTGGAACTGGCAGGCGCCGGAAGTGAACGTCGAACTGCACAACCGTGTGCAGGTGCTGTCTGAAGCTCGTCTGGGCGACGCTTATCGCATCACTGAAAAGCAGGAACGCTACGCGCAGGTTGATACCATCAAAGCTGACGTGGTTGCGGCTCTGCTGGCAGAAGATGAAACGCTGGACGAAAACGAACTGCGTGACATCCTCGGCAGCATCGAGAAGAACGTGGTACGTAGCCGCGTGCTGCGTGGCGAACCGCGTATCGATGGTCGTGAAAAAGACATGATCCGGGGTCTGGATGTACGTACTGGCGTGCTGCCGCGTACTCACGGTTCCGCGCTGTTCACCCGTGGTGAAACTCAGGCGTTGGTTACCGCGACGCTGGGTACTGAGCGTGATGCACAGAGCATCGATGAGCTGACTGGCGAGCGTACCGATCGCTTCCTGCTGCACTACAACTTCCCGCCGTACTCTGTAGGTGAAACCGGTATGGTCGGTTCGCCGAAACGCCGCGAAATTGGTCACGGTCGTTTGGCTAAACGTGGTGTACTGGCAGTGATGCCGAAACCGGAAGCCTTCCCGTACACCGTACGTGTTGTGTCTGAAATTACCGAATCTAACGGTTCTTCTTCCATGGCATCCGTATGTGGTGCTTCTCTGGCGTTGATGGATGCCGGCGTGCCGATCAAAGCCGCCGTTGCCGGTATTGCGATGGGCCTGGTAAAAGAAGGCGACAACTTCGTTGTTCTGTCTGACATCCTGGGTGACGAAGACCACCTGGGCGATATGGACTTCAAAGTAGCCGGTAGCCGTGAAGGCGTGACTGCGTTGCAGATGGATATCAAAATCGAAGGTATCACCCGCGAAATCATGCAGGTAGCGCTGAATCAGGCCAAGGGTGCGCGTTTGCACATTCTGGGTGTGATGGAACAGGCTATCAGCACGCCGCGTGGCGATATCTCCGAATTCGCACCGCGTATTCACACTATCAAGATCAGTACCGACAAGATCAAAGATGTGATCGGTAAAGGTGGCTCGGTTATCCGTGCACTGACCGAAGAAACCGGTACGACTATTGAGATCGAAGACGACGGTACGGTGAAGATCGCCTCGACCGACGGCGAAAAAGCCAAACACGCGATTCGTCGTATTGAAGAGATCACGGCTGAAATCGAAGTGGGCCGCATTTATCAGGGTAAAGTGACCCGTATCGTTGATTTTGGGGCTTTTGTTGCCATCGGCGGCGGCAAAGAAGGTCTGGTTCATATTTCTCAGATCGCCGACAAGCGTGTTGAGAAAGTGACTGACTATCTGCAGATGGGCCAGGAAGTACCGGTTAAGGTACTGGAAGTGGACCGTCAGGGTCGTGTCCGTTTGAGCATAAAAGAAGCAACGACTCAACCTCAGGAAACTACTCCGGTTTCCGAGGAAGAATAATAGCAGATAATCAATTGGCAGCTCCTTACAGTGTGAAGGAGCTGCGTGTATTATAAGGAACGGATATCCTTATGCTGAGCAGTCGGGGACAGGATGTTCATCAAATGTTTGTCTTCGGGAGTGGGAAATGAAGCCTTTCTTGCGCTGGTGTTATGTTGCGACAGCAATTATGCTGGCAGGATGCAGCAACACGGATTGGCGCAAAGATGCATTGCTGGCGGTACCGTTGCAGCCGACGCTGCAGCAGGAAGTCATTCTGGCACGCATGGAGCAAATCCTGGCGAGCCGGGCAATTACTCCCGATGAACGGGCACAGCTGTTATATGAGCGCGGAGTGCTGTATGATAGTCTTGGGTTACGGGCGTTGGCGCGAAATGATTTTTCACAAGCGCTTTCTATCCGTCCCGATATGCCGGAAGTGTTTAACTATCTCGGCATTTACTTAACGCAGGCAGGCAATTTTGATGCTGCCTATGAAGCGTTTGATTCTGTATTAGAGCTTGATCCAACTTACAATTATGCGCGTTTGAATCGGGGCATCGCTTTGTACTATGGCGGTCGCTACCAGTTGGCGCAGGATGATCTGCTGGCGTTTTATCGCGACGATCCTAATGATCCTTTCCGTTCCCTGTGGCTTTACCTGGTGGAGAGAGAAATCAATCCAGAGAAGGCCAAACTGGCGTTGAAAGAACGCTACGAGGGCGCAAAGAAAGGTGTGTGGGGATGGACGATTGTCGAATTCTACCTGGGCGATATCAACGAAAAAACGTTGATGCAGCGTGTGCAGGAAGAAGCTAAGGATAACACTTCGCTCGCCGAGCATCTCAGTGAAACTGACTTCTATTTAGGTAAGCACTACCTAAGTCTGGGGGACAAGAACACCGCCGAGGCGTTGTTCAAGCTGACGGTTGCTAACAATGTTCACAATTTTGTTGAGCACCGCTATGCATTGTTGGAATTGGCGCAGTTAGGCCAAGAGCAAGACGACCTATCAGGATCGGACCAGCAATAGCTGACGAACACCTTTAAGCCAGAGATCGTGACGATTTTTTCATCGCCTTAGCGGGTGAGGCTTTTTTGTTCGCTTTTTAATCCAATTTGAGCCGGTTCACACTTTTCAATGAAAATGATTGAGTATTTTCTCGACAAGTTATGTAGACTGGCCGCCATTTTGAAGTGAGGCAAAGTTTACATGGCAGAGTTTGAAATCTCTTTTGCTAGTCTGGGGCTGTCCGCCCCGATTCTGAATGCACTGTCTGAGATGGGGTATGAAAAACCGTCTCCGATTCAGGCGGAGTGTATTCCTCATCTGCTCAACGGGCGCGACGTACTGGGTATGGCGCAGACTGGGAGCGGCAAGACCGCGGCATTTTCCCTGCCGCTGCTGAACAATATCAAGGCTGAACTCAAGGCACCGCAGTTACTGGTGCTGGCACCGACTCGTGAGTTGGCGGTGCAGGTTGCGGAAGCCTGTAACGAATTCTCTAAGCATATGCAGGGCGTTAACGTGGTGGCGCTGTATGGCGGCCAGCGTTATGACGTGCAACTGCGTGCACTGCGTCAGGGACCGCAAATTGTGGTCGGTACTCCAGGACGCCTGTTGGATCACCTGAAACGCGGCACGTTGGACCTGTCCAACCTGAGCGGTCTGGTGTTGGATGAAGCTGACGAAATGCTGCGCATGGGCTTCATCGAAGATGTGGAAAACATCATGGCGCAGATCCCGGCTGAACACCAGACTGCGCTGTTCTCCGCCACCATGCCGGAGGCGATTCGTCGCATTACTCGCCGCTTCATGAACGATCCACAGGAAGTGCGCATTCAGTCGAGCGTGACTACCCGTCCGGATATCAGCCAGAGTTACTGGACGGTATACGGTATGCGTAAGAATGAAGCGCTGATCCGTTTCCTGGAAGCGGAAGACTTTGATGCCGCGATCATTTTCGTGCGTACCAAAAACGCTACGCTGGAAGTGGCCGAAGCGCTGGAGCGCAGCGGTTATAACAGTGCTGCGTTGAACGGCGACATGAATCAGGCGTTGCGTGAGCAAACGCTGGAGCGCCTGAAAGATGGCCGTCTGGATATTCTGATCGCGACCGATGTTGCTGCACGTGGTCTGGATGTTGAGCGCATCAGTCTGGTAGTGAACTACGACATTCCGATGGATTCCGAGTCTTACGTTCACCGTATCGGTCGTACTGGTCGTGCCGGTCGCGCCGGTCGTGCATTGCTGTTTGTGGAAAACCGCGAGCGCCGTCTGCTGCGTAATATCGAACGCACCATGAAGCTGACTATTCCGGAAGTGGAGTTGCCGAACGCCGAACTGCTGGGCCAGCGTCGCCTGGCGAAGTTTGCCGCTAAAGTACAGCAGCAACTGGAAAGCAGTGATTTGGACATGTACCGTGCGCTGCTCGGCAAATTGCAGCCGCAGGAAGAGCTGGATATCGAAACACTGGCCGCTGCACTGTTGAAAATGGCACAGGGTGAGCGTCCGCTGATTCTGCCGCCGGATCCGGTGGTTGAGCGTCGTCCGCGTCGTGAATTCCGTGATCGTGATGACCGTTTCGAACGTCGAGGTGACCGCAATGATCGTGGCCCACGCGGTGGTGATGATCGCCCGGCTCGTCGTGAGCGTCGTGACGTGGGTGAAATGGATCTGTATCGGATCGAAGTGGGTCGTGACGATGGCGTAGAAGTGCGTCATATTGTGGGTGCGATTGCTAACGAAGGTGATATTAGCAGCCGTTACATCGGCAATATCAAACTGTTTGCCTCTCACTCCACCATCGAGCTGCCGAAAGGTATGCCGGGTGAGTTGCTGTCGCACTTTACCCGCACGCGTATTCTGAACAAACCGATGAACATGCAACTGATGGGTGATGCCCAGCCGCATGAACGTCGTGAGCGTCGTGAAGGCGGTGAGCGTGGCGAACGTGGTGCCCGTGGATTCGGCGATCGTGCTGGTAGTGGTCGTGGTCGTCCGTTCAGCGGCGAACGTCGTGAAGGTGGCGAGCGTCGTGGTAACCGCGATGGTCAGCGTGCACCGCGCCGTTTCAGCGATGCCTGATAACATCTGGCGTTGAGTTAACGTGAAACCAGCCTTCGGGCTGGTTTTTTTATGTCATGATGTTTTACGTTGTTACTGAATTCGTGCTTCCCGCACGATTTCCGGTTGCAGTTGCGCCACCAGCTCAAACGAGTGCAGCCGCGCCTGATGGTCAAATATCTGGCCGTTGATCATCAGCTCGTCCGCCTGAGTTTCCCGCAATAACGTTTGCAAGCCGTGACGCACTTTGGCTGCATCGCCCACCACCGCCAGCCGCAATGTTTGTTCCACGGCAAATTGCTCCGCAGCCGACCAGTACGTTTCCATGGATTCCACCGGCGCAGGCAGCGGTCCCGGCGTTCCACGCCGTAGATTGATAAACTGCTGCTGAAGCGAGGTAAACAGAAAACGCGCCTCTCTGTCGCTATCAGCGGCGACAACATTGATGCACACCATGGCGTACGGTTTTTCCAGTTGGGCAGAGGGTTTGAAGTTGTCGCGATAAAGCTGCAAAGCGTGTAACAGCATATCGGGTGCGAAATGGGCGGCGAAGGCAAACGGTAATCCCATCGATGCCGCCAACTGGGCGCTGTACAGACTGGAACCCAACAACCAGATGGGAATGTTCAGCCCCTGTCCCGGCACCGCCTGTACCGCTTGTCCTGGCTGTGCCGGGGCGAAGTAGCGTTGGAGTTCCTGCACATCGTGGGGAAAATCGTCAATGTCGGCGTTCAGATGGCGGCGTAATGCCTGCATGGTGCGATGATCGGTGCCGGGGGCGCGTCCCAGACCGAGTTCAATACGGCCAGGGTAGAGCGATTCGAGCGTACCGAACTGCTCGGCAATCACCAGCGGAGCATGGTTTGGCAGCATTACACCGCCGGAACCGAGCCGGATAAGCTGCGTACCCCCGGCAATATAACCGATCAGAACCGATGTGGCTGCGCTGGCGATGCCGGTCATGTTGTGGTGTTCTGCCAGCCAGTAGCGCTGATACCCCCATTTTTCCGCATGTTGCGCCAGATCCAGAGAGTGATGGAACGCATCGCGGGCCGTATTGCCCTGCGGAATGGGAGCCAGATCGAGCAGCGAGAAAGGAACGGTAGCGGTCATAAGCGTCACTCATCAGGTTGAGGGGCTGACGGCATCAGCCCAAAATAAACACCGGTGAGATGTTACGCTATCTTAACAAATGGCAACGGACGATGCGTGCGCATCGTCCTGATGGATTTAACTGACCAGCTCCAGCCCGGCAACGCGTCGCCAGTAGCCGTTACAATCCTGCTGATTTTCCAGCGTCAGCGGTTGTTCGCCGTGTTGGTTGGCGCGAAAACGGTCAAGCATCGCCAGCGTGTCCGGCCCTTGGGGTGACAGACGCACAATATCCACCAGCCCTTCCATAGAGGACAGGTCGTTGCCGAGGTTATAGCAGTAACCGCTCTGGGTCTGGATGCCGTTAAGGACAAACACCTGCTGATTTTCCTGTGACAACATCTGGCGCCCTTGCGGATACTGAATACAGCAGGTTTCGCATTCGTCCTTGGGGCGGTTTTCCGAACGGGCGGTAAAACAGCGGGCGGAATACGCCAGCGGCAGGTGACCGTAACTCAGCACTTCCACCTCAAACTGGTGGCGAAAACCGAGATCGTCACACTGACTGAGCAGGTTTTGCAGCCAGTCCCGCGATAATTCCACCGGCATACACCAGCGCATCATGCCTTGTTTATGCAGTAACCGCAGGGTGTAGGCGTTATAACAGTTGAGCGCATGACCGGCGACAAACGGCAGGCTACGTTCTGCTGCCATATTGACCGCGCCCAGATCGTTGGCTTCCAGCAGAAACTCGCCGTTTTCCACGTACTTTTTCAGTTCAGTCAATTCGGAAGGCGCTTGCAACAATGCCAGCGTAGACATCACCACCTGCTTACCGCTGGCGGCGACTTCACGCGCCAGTGTGAGCCAGTCACCGACTTTCATCCCGCGGCGTTTGCTGCACACGGTTTCACCCAGATAGATGATATCAGCGCTGCTGGTGATCGCGGCACGATAAAAGGTTTCAATATCGGCTTTGGGCCAATAGTAAAGCAGCGCGCCCAGTGAATATTTCATGTTGTTGATGTCTCCTGACTACTGCCACTGGCGGTGGTAAGCGCCCAGCGTGGTCTGTGTACCTTCGGCAACGGCACCCAGTGCCTCCATCCACTCGGTGGTGGGGGTAAAATGCGCCGGGTCGGCTTTACAGCGGTCTATTGCTTGTCGCCACACCTGGGTCACCTGGCTGACATAAGCCGGGCTGCGCTGGCGGCCTTCGATTTTTACCGACGCAATATTCGCCGCCATCAGTTCCGGCAGCAATTCCAGCGTATTCAAGCTGGTAGGTTCTTCCAGTGCGTGATAGCGCTGGCCGTCCACCAGATAGCGGCCTTTGCACAAGGTCGGGTAACCTGCGTTTTCATTGTCCTGATAGCGGTCGATCAACACATCATTCAACCGCGATTCCATACCGTTTTTCGTCTGCTGCCAGCGCACGAAACGCGCCGGTGAACAGGCGCCCACGGTATTGGGCGATTCGCCGGTCAGGTAGGACGACAGATAACAACGCCCTTCGGCCATAATGCACAGGCTGCCGAAGGCGAACACTTCTAGCGGCACCGGGCTGGTGCGCGAAAGCTGTTTGACCTGATGAATAGAGAGCACGCGCGGCAACACAACACGGGCGACATCAAAGTGGCGCTGATAAAAGCGAATGGCTTCCTCGTTGGTGGCTGATGCCTGTACTGATACATGGCGCTCTACCGCTGGATAGCGCTCGGCGGCGTACTCCAGCATCGCTAAATCTGCCAGAATCAGCGCATCGGCACCGGCGGTTTGCACGGCGGTGTCTACCGCCCGCTGCCAGCGTTGATAGCCGTCCGGGTGGGCGAAGGTGTTGATGGCGATATGCAGTTTACGGCGGTGGCGGTGCACGTAGTCGCTGGCGTCCTGCAATTTTTTGTCGTTGAAATTGAGGCCGGCGAAGTGGCGGGCGTTGGTATCATCTTTCAGCCCGATATACACCGCATCGGCGCCATGGTCGATGGCGGCTTTCAGTGCCGGCAGATTACCAGCGGGGCAAAGCAGTTCCATTGTTACGTCCTTTCATCACGGCCTGACGCAGCGGGCCGGTTTGCAATGAGAAAGAATCTTAGTGAACCTGGCTGCCAGCAACTTTGATTTAAACCAGCATATCAGGGAATTGCTGGCGGTTAACGGTCGTGATTTGGCGCAGAACAGGCTAAATTTACTTTATTACTACGGTGTGATTGTGTGATTTGTTTCTGCAGGCGTCGCCAGACAACATTAAAAAATGTTTCCGGCATTTTTATTGATGTAGACCCTTGCTGCCTGTTTCCCGTTCTGTGGCAGAATAATGACCATATCGGTCAGGCAGCATTGCTTTATAAGGAGTACGCCAGTGTTGGAAAAACTACGGGCGCAGATTGTGCGTCAGGGGCCGCGTTTACTGAGTAAGCCGTTAACGTTAACGCCTTTCTTCCTGCAGCGCCGGGTGCTGGAGCAACTGCTGGGGTGGCAGTTCCGTCAGGCCTTGGAAGACGGCGAGCTGGATTTTCTTGATGGCCGTTGGTTGCGCATCGAAGTGCGTGATATCGGTTTGCAGTGGTTTGTTACGCTGCGGGATAACCGGCTGGAAATCAGCCATAACCAACTGGCGGATGTCAGTTTCAGCGCTGAAGCCAACGATCTGATTTTGATAGCGGCCCGTTATGAAGACCCGGACACGCTGTTTTTCCAGCGTCGTTTGCGGATTGAGGGCGATACTGAATTGGGGCTGCACGTCAAAAACCTGATGGATGCGATTGAGCTGGAAAGTATGCCTGCGCCGTTGCGGGTGACGTTGCTGCAACTGGCCGGATTTGTGGCGGCAGGCTTACAGGAGGGCGCGGAGCAGGCCAGCCCGCACGCGCCGGCATCATGTTGATCCGGGTTGAAATTCCGGTAGATGCACCGGGGATTGATGACTTGCTGCGGCGTGCGTTTCCCACCAGTGCTGAAGCGGAATTAGTGCAGCAACTGCGTGAAGACGGCCAGTTAACGCTGGGCATTGTGGCGACTGACGACGAAGGCGGTGTGATAGGTTACGCCGCGTTTAGCCCGGTTACGCTGGGTGGTGAAGACCTGCAGTGGGTGGCGCTGGCGCCGATGGCGGTAGAGGAGAACCACAGACGACAGGGCATTGGCGAACAACTGGTGTATGCAGGTCTGGATGCGCTCAACGAGTTCGGCTACACCGCGGTGGTGGTGCTGGGCAACCGCCATTACTACGCGCGATTCGGCTTTGTACCGGCGGCGGAACAGCAGCTGTATTGCCGTTGGCTGGGCTTTGAGTCAGATTTTCAGGTCTACCCGCTGTCGGACAATCATTTTCAGGGGGCCAGCGGTCTGGTGGAATACGCAGAGCCGTTTAATCGTTTCTGAAGCACGGCAAAAAGTCGGCAAGTGTTGAAGGCTGGTGTTGCACCAGCCTTTCTTTTTGCATTTTGCTCAACTGCTTGACGCGGTATTCCCATTTCAACGCGGTGGAACGATCACCCGCGACACAGTGATACACCAGCGTCAGCGGCCCTTTGCCGCGCAATGCACGAGCGCCTTTCCCGCTTTGGTGCTGCGCCAGTCGTCGCGCCACATCGGTAGTGATGCCGGTATAAAGCAGTCCGCTATCGGTACGCAGCAGGTACAGGAACCATATTGCTCCGGTGTCGTTCACCGTTTTTCCCTCTGTATGATCGAAGTACTTATTTTACGGGGTTATGTCGGTGAAGGCAGCACGTAGCGGCGATACGGGTTGGTGGGGAACGGTGGAAAAAATCGGGATCTTGATTTATCAATAAGTTAGCGCTCTTTAACAACCAGAAAAAGTCGGTGGAATTTTTTAGCCTTTAAAAATCATTATAAAACAAGTATATAATTTTAGAGTGTTCCCCGCGCCAGCGGGGATAAACCGTTGCCATGCAATCCGCTCTCTAATACCAGCATGTGTTCCCCGCGCCAGCGGGGATAAACCGATGCGATCATGACTAAACAAAACACCCCCACAGTGTTCCCCGCGCCAGCGGGGATAAACCGCGGGATTTGCCCGGCAGCGCCGGGCGCTCATTGTGTTCCCCGCGCCAGCGGGGATAAACCGCCCGATGCATCTAATCCCTCTCTGGCTAGCTCGTGTTCCCCGCGCCAGCGGGGATAAACCGGATATCAGGCAAAGATTGATGATCAGGTTGCGGTGTTCCCCGCGCCAGCGGGGATAAACCGATGTCACAGCACAACTCAAGTTCCAGTTTCCTGTGTTCCCCGCGCCAGCGGGGATAAACCGACGCCCGTATTTCACTGATGTATTACCACGGTGTGTTCCCCGCGTCAGCGGGGATAAACCGAGATCGCATCTGTAACGTAGGCCATTTCCCCCGTGTTCCCCGCGTCAGCGGGGATAAACCGCCGGTAGTCCGCCGGTTTTTCCGGGAAATACTGTGTTCCCCGCGTCAGCGGGGATAAACCGGTAACGCGCTATCTGCAACAAAGGCACGGGCAGTGTTCCCCGCGCCAGCGGGGATAAGCGTAGGAGTAATATACCGGTATAATCTGGGGCGGTTCCTTGGGTTGAATTGTGATAATATTCACACATGTCGTGATTTATGTGTATGTAATTTCTTTTTTGTGTGAATAAAACCACAAAACAGGCTGAGGTCTCCGGGTGAAATAGCGGTATATGCCAGAGAGACAGCCATGTGGCTAAATAACGGAGCATTGTATGACTGAGTTGACTGTGGCGGCGCAACGTGCGCTGGGGCTGATGGATTTAACCACCCTGAATGATGACGATACCGATGAAAAGGTGATCGCGCTATGCCGTCAGGCTAATAGCCCGGCGGGAAAAACCGCCGCCATTTGTATCTATCCGCGTTTTGTGCCGCTGGCGCGCAAGGTACTGCGCGAGCAGGGTACGCCGGATGTCCGCATTGCTACCGTGACCAATTTCCCGCACGGCAATGACGACATTGATATCGCGCTGGCGGAAACCAACGCAGCTATCGCCTATGGCGCCGACGAGGTGGACGTGGTGTTTCCCTATCGGGCGCTGATGGCCGGTAACCGGCAGGTTGGTTTCGAGCTGGTGAAAACCTGCAAGAGCGCCTGTGAAGCAGCGGGTGTGCTGCTGAAAGTGATCATCGAAACCGGCGAACTGAAAACCGATGCGCTGATTCGTGAAGCCAGCGAGATTGCCATTGATGCCGGAGCCGACTTTATCAAAACCTCAACCGGTAAAGTGGCAGTGAACGCTACGCTGCATTCGGCTGAAGTGATGCTGAGTGTGATCCGTGATAAAGGCGTGGGTGAGCGCGTTGGGTTTAAACCGGCTGGCGGCGTACGTACCGCGCAAGATGCGGCAGATTACCTGCAACTTGCCGACACGATTATGGGGGCCGGCTGGGCGGATGCTCGTCATTTTCGTTTCGGCGCATCCGGCTTGCTCGGCAGCTTGCTGACCACGCTGGGCCACGCCGCCGAACAGGCGCGTAGCGGTTACTGATGCAGGGCGTGCCTGATGGGTGCGCCGCATGAGTCCACATGAATTAGGCAGGAGAACAGACCGTGTTTCTGATTCAGGAAATTATCCGTAAAAAACGGGACGGCCATCCGCTCAGTGCGGAAGAAATTCGCTTTTTCATCAAAGGGGTGCGCGATAACACCGTGTCAGAGGGGCAGATTGCCGCGCTGGCGATGACCATCTTCTTTCATGATATGACCATGGATGAGCGGGTGGCGCTGACGCTGGCGATGCGCGATTCCGGCACGGTGCTGGATTGGTCCGGCTTAAACCTGAATGGCCCGCTGGTGGACAAACATTCGACCGGCGGTGTTGGTGATGTCACGTCGTTGATGCTGGGACCGATGGTGGCGGCCTGTGGCGGCTATGTCCCGATGATTTCAGGTCGCGGTCTGGGGCATACCGGCGGCACGCTGGATAAGCTGGAGTCGATTCCGGGGTTGGATATCTTCCCTGAAGATGAGGTGTTCCGGCAGATCATCCGTCAGGTTGGGGTGGCGATTATCGGCCAGACCAATTCGTTGGCCCCGGCGGATAAACGTTTTTACGCTACCCGCGATATCACCGCCACTGTCGATTCCATCCCGCTGATCACCGCTTCGATTCTGGCGAAAAAACTGGCGGAAGGGCTGGACGCGCTGGTGATGGACGTCAAGGTCGGTTCTGGTGCGTTTATGCCGACTTATGAACAGTCGGAACAGCTGGCGCAGGCGATTGTCGGCGTTGCCAATAATGCGGGTTGCCGTACCAGTGCGTTGCTGACCGACATGAGCCAGGTGCTGGCATCCAGTGCGGGTAATGCGCTGGAGGTGCGTGAAGCGGTGCGTTTTCTGACTGGCGAGCAGCGTAATCCGCGTCTGTTTGAGGTGACGATGGCGTTGTGCGAATCCATGCTGCTGGCTGGTAAGCTGGCGCACGATGCTGCCGAGGCGCGATCCAAATTGCAGGCGGTGCTGGACAACGGCCAGGCAGCGGAAGTATTTGGCCGAATGGTGGCCGCTCAGCACGGTCCGGCAGATTTTGTCGAACACTATGATCGCTATCTGCAACCCGCGACGCTCAGTAAACCGGTGTTTGCGGAACGTGAAGGCTTTGTCAGTGCGATGAATGCGCGAGCGTTAGGTATGGTGGTGGTCGCCTTGGGTGGTGGCAGACGTCAGGCCAGTGATATCATTGATAGTAGTGTCGGGTTGAGTGATATGGTTAGTTTAGGTGACCGGGTGGATGCGCAACGTCCGCTGGCGGTCATTCACGCCAGAACCGAGTCTGACTGGCAGCAGGCTGCGCAGACGCTGCGCGAGGCAATTTGCCTTGATGATCATCCGCCGCTGCCTTGTCCGCTGATTTATCGCCGTCTGGATGTCACGGACATCTAGTCTACCGTCGCCGCCTGGCCTTATGTACATGTACAAGCAGTACCCTTACGCACGACGCAGGAGATAACAACATGAAACGTGCATTTATTATGGTTCTCGACTCGTTTGGGATTGGCAGCGCTGCCGATGCCGAACGATTTGGCGACGCTGGTTCAGATACGCTGGGCCATATCGCACACGCCTGTGCACAAGGCAAGGCCGATGTTGGCCGACAAGGGCCGCTGCGGTTGCCGAACCTGAGCCGTTTGGGGCTTGGCAAGGCGGCGGAAGGCTCTACCGGGCGGTTTCCGCCGGGGCTGGACCCGCAGGCCGATATCATCGGCGCGTACGCCTACGCCAGCGAAATTTCTTCCGGTAAGGACACGCCGTCCGGCCACTGGGAAATCGGCGGTGTGCCGGTGTTGTTCGACTGGGGCTATTTCCACGATGAACATAACAGTTTTCCACAGGCACTGCTGGATCGACTGGTCGAGCGCGCCGGGCTGCCGGGTTACCTCGGCAACTGCCATTCATCCGGTACGGTGATCCTCGACCAGCTTGGCGAGGAACACATGAAAACCGGCAAACCGATTTTTTACACCTCAGCCGATTCGGTATTCCAGATAGCCTGCCACGAAGAAACCTTTGGGCTGAAGAAACTGTACGAACTGTGTGAAATCGCCCGTGAGGAACTGACTGACGGCGGTTACAACATTGGGCGGGTGATCGCCCGGCCATTTGTCGGCGACAAAACCGGACAGTTCCAGCGTACCGGTAACCGTCACGATCTGGCGGTGGAGCCGCCAGCGCCGACCATGCTGAAAAAGCTGGTGGATGAGAAGGGCGGCAACGTGGTGTCGGTGGGGAAAATCGCGGATATCTACGCTAATGTCGGCATCACCAAAAAGGTGAAAGCCACCGGCATCGATGCGCTGTTTGACGCCACGCTGAAAGAGATGGAACAGGCAGGTGACGACACCATCGTGTTCACCAATTTTGTTGATTTCGACTCGTCCTACGGCCATCGCCGCGATGTGGCGGGGTATGCCGCCGCGCTGGAGTTGTTTGACCGTCGCCTGCCGGAGATGCTGGCTCGCGTCACCGGCGATGACATTCTGATTCTGACTGCCGACCACGGCTGTGACCCGACCTGGCCCGGCACCGATCACACCCGTGAACACGTGCCGGTACTGATTTACGGGCCGGGTGTTACGCCGGGCGACTACGGCCACCGCACTACCTTCGCCGATATCGGCCAGACCGTCGCCCGCTATTTCGGGCTGTCGCCGATGGATTACGGCACGACAATGTTATAACAGAGTGAATGTTATGACAGGAACCCAGGCCGAACGTTATAATTTATCACTATGATTACACAATGAATTTGAGAAGGAAGAAGAATGGCTACGCCACATATCAATGCGAAAATGAATGACTTTGCGGACGTGGTGCTGATGCCGGGCGACCCGCTGCGCGCTAAATACATTGCGGAAACTTTTCTGGAAAACGCAGTGGAAGTGAATAACGTGCGCGGTATGTTGGGCTTCACCGGGACTTACAAAGGCCGCCGCATCTCCGTGATGGGGCATGGCATGGGGATTCCATCCTGTTCCATCTATACCAAGGAACTGATTACCGAATACGGCGTGAAGAAGATTATCCGCGTTGGTTCCTGTGGTGCCGTGCGTAGTGACGTAAAGCTGCGCGATGTGGTTATTGGCATGGGTGCCTGCACCGATTCCAAAGTAAACCGGATTCGTTTTAAAGATCACGACTTTGCCGCCATTGCTGACTTCGACCTGCTTCGTCACGCGGTAGACGCAGCTAAAGCACGCGGCATCAACACGCGCGTCGGCAACCTGTTCTCTGCTGATCTGTTCTACACGCCGGACTCACAGATGTTCGACGTGATGGAGAAATACGGCATTCTGGGTGTAGAAATGGAAGCGGCGGGTATTTATAGTGTGGCGGCGGAGTATGGGGCCAAAGCGCTGGCAATATGCACCGTATCTGACCATATCCGCACCCACGAGCAGACTACCGCCGCTGAGCGCCAGACCACCTTTAACGAGATGATCGAAATTGCGCTCGAATCGGTGCTGCTGGGCGATAAAGCTGAGGCTTGAGGCGATAAAACAACGCTGCCGTCTGGCAGCGTTGTTATTTTCAGCCTCTGTATCCCCCGCCTTGTTACCCCAGCGGTAGCGCCATAATAATGGCGTCTTCCCTACCACTGGCGGTCGGATAATAATCCGCCCGTATCGAGACGTCGTTGAATCCCAAACGTTGATATAGCGCGATAGCGCGTGCATTGGAGGCACGAACTTCCAGCCATAGCGTGAGAATGTCGCGGCGTTCCAGTTCGGCAATCAAGTGTTCCAGCAACTGACGCCCGTAGCCATGGCGCTGATGTGCCGGGGCGACGGCGATATTGAATAACGTGGCTTCGTCCAGCACCACCTGGGTGATAGCGTAGGCCACCAGTTGCTGGTCATGGCACAGTTTCAGGTTGAGGTAGCGTTCGCCCTGGTTGCTGGCGAAGGTTTTTGCGCTCCACGGGAAGGCGTGGCTTGCGCATTCAATGTCAAATGCCTGCGGCAGGTCAGCCGCGGTCAGGGTGGAAATCATGTTCATGGTGACAAATCTGTTGCCACAGGGCGCGTTTCGCCCCGGCGTTGTGATAAAGCTCGGCCAGTGCCGGGCTGGTCAGTTGCACGCCATCCCACTGATCGCTGACGGGCAGCCCCAGCCACCAGCTATGGCAGCGGGTGTGCTCCGGCAGCATTTGCGCCTGACGCGGCGTCAGGCTCATGATGTGCTGTGGTGAGAGATTCAGGCTGCGTACCACATCCTGTAATAACGGATCATCGCTGGCAGGAAGCGGATCGGCGATGATCAGCAACCGGGCGTCAGGCGGCAGGCTGACGGCAATTTCGCCTTTCAGCACCGACGGACGACGCAAGGTCCACTGGGTGATCCCCAGTTGCTGCAATAGCCAGTCCCGTCTCGATGTCATGCCTTACTCCGCGTGCGATGGTCGGTGCACGATACCTACGATGATAGATGATGCTTACGATAATAGTGGTGCACGAGGATAAGAGTGCTCGATAGTGCGGGGCTATGCTAACAAATCGCTGAACCTGCGCCAACAAACCACTATAATCCCCGCTCAGTTTATTGAGGAGCCAGACCTGATGTCCGCATTTACCCCTGCCAGTGAAGTGATACTGCGCCACAGTGATGAATTTGTTTCCCGCCGGGTGCTGTTTGCCGGCGATTTACAGGATACGCTGCCCGCGCATTTTGACGCAGCCGCCGTCACCGTGCACACCATGCAATATCACCATTGGCAGCAGTTACAGCCTGCATTGGGCGACAACGTGCACTTTTCGCTACAGGCGCAGGCAGAAACCGTGGCTGGATGCGACACTTTGATCTACTACTGGCCGAAAAGTAAGCAGGAGGCGCAGTTCCAGCTGTTCAACCTGTTGTCGCTGCTGCCGGTGGGATGCGACATTTTCGTTGTTGGCGAGAATCGTAGCGGAGTACGCAGCGCCGAAGACATTCTGGCGCCAGTCGCCGCCATCAATAAGATCGACAGCGCTCGCCGTTGCGGTCTCTATCACGGCTGTCTGGAAAAGCAGCCTGCTTTTGCGCAGGAAGCGTGGTGGAAGGAATATGATGTGGATGGTGTATCAGTACGCACACTGCCGGGCGTATTTAGCCGCGATGGTCTGGACGTCGGCAGCCAGCTCCTGCTTTCGACGCTGGAACCACACCGTAAAGGCAAAGTGTTGGATCTTGCCTGTGGCGCTGGGGTACTGGCGGCGGCGTTTGCCCGACTGTCGCCAAAAATTCGCCTGACGCTGAGCGATGTCGGTGCAGCGGCGCTGGAAGCCAGCCGGGCGACGCTGGCGGCCAATGGCCTGGAAGGGCAGGTGATCGCCAGCAATGTGTATTCCGATATTCAGGGGCGTTTCGATCTCATCATCTCCAACCCGCCGTTCCATGATGGTATGCAGACCAGCCTGCACGCAGCGGAAATGATGATTCGCGGCGCGGCTTCTCACCTGAATCAGGATGGTGAATTGCGCATCGTCGCCAACGCCTTCCTGCCATATCCTGCTCTGCTGGATGAAACCTTCGGCAGTCATGAAGTCATTGCCCAGACTGGCCGTTTCCGGGTTTACCGCGCTATACAGCGCCGTAATAAGAACCGTTAACGGCATCGCCCGGCTTTTGCCGGGCGCAGTAAAATCTTGAGTGCTGTTTTTTACGGCAAACACGGCTGCAAGACGGAAATAATGATTGACGTTGGTGCGAAAACCTCTAGAATGCGCCTCCGTGGTGACATTATGTGACTAATGTTGCTTGGTTTGCGAAGGTGGCGGAATTGGTAGACGCGCTAGCTTCAGGTGTTAGTGTCCTTAGGACGTGAGGGTTCAAGTCCCTCTCTTCGCACCAAACTCACCACTCGCACCAAACTCACCACAGATTTGTATTTCACAGTACCTGCGAAGGTGGCGGAATTGGTAGACGCGCTAGCTTCAGGTGTTAGTGTCCCTAGGACGTGAGGGTTCAAGTCCCTCTCTTCGCACCACTGGGATACAAATCAATGTGTTGCAGTACCAATCGTAGTAAAGTAGTAAACAAGTGCAGTACACAGTGCGAAGGTGGCGGAATTGGTAGACGCGCTAGCTTCAGGTGTTAGTGTCCTTAGGACGTGAGGGTTCAAGTCCCTCTCTTCGCACCACTCTCCTTTAATCTTTATTTCAAATCTTTATTTCAGCTACAGCCCAGCGATTCCCCTTCACGATATAAAATCAACGGTTCGTCTCTGTTTTCTTGTCGTTGTGCGTTACACCCGTTTAGGGCAGGTGTTGCCAGCCATTGAGCGTAAGTGACAACGCCGCCAGGCCGCCTGCCAGCGCGATGCAGGATGGCAGCAGCAGATAGTGACGCATCCGGCGATGAAACAGCATACTTAATGTGACCAACATCGCCAGTGCGCAGATGTACTTCAGGCAGGTCAGATTTAGCGCAGGCAGAGCCAGCAACGGCATCAATCCAGCTGGCAGCAGTATGCCCCAGGCGCTGGACAGACGTTTACCAAAATACCAGCTTATTCCCCATAGCCCACAGGCGGCGATCATGGCGGTCAACATTGCGACCCCTCTTCTTGATAATGATAACCAATATCATATATCAGATTTTAGACGATACAACCGCCGCCCTCTGGTTTTTGTAGCGTCTGCCGTTTGGCGACGGCAGAGTGTTATCTTGGCAGTAATCAGGTGCGGTGCAGATAGTCACGTATCAGTTTCAGCATGTTTAGTAGCGTGGCGGAACGGTCATGTTTGCGCCAGATAACGGCGATCTGCGTCGTAAGGTGCGGCGTGTTGGTGTCGTGGTAAGTCACATTACCGGTCTGGATGCTGGCCAATGATTCGGGAACAAAGGTTACGCCAAAACCTGAGGCTACCATACTGATGGTGGCGGTGATATGTGGCGCCAGCGGATTGATTTTGGGCTGGTAGCCCGACAGGTAGCAGGCGCGGATAATCAGGTCGTGCAGGCTGGGGCAAAGTTCTCGCGGAAAAATGATCAGCGGTTCCTGCTGCAATTGCCCAAGATTGATGCGTGTTTGAGCGCTGAACGGGTGATTTTCCGGCAGCACCAGCCGCATCGGCTCATCGGCCAGTAGTTCGCCTTCAAACTCTTCGCCGATGTCGCCCGGCAGGCGTACGAAGGCGATGTCTGTGGTGCGGTTGCGCAGGCTATCCAGAATCTCATGAATATGTTCTTCCCGCGGCTGTAGTCGGACGCCGGGATAATGCTGCCGGTAGCGGCGTAATAACGTCAGTACAGCGGGGTGAAAGGTGACCGCACAAGAGAATCCGACATTGATGGCGCCGCTCTCTCCGCGAGCAATGCTGCGCACTCGCTCCACGGCTGAATCGGCCAGTTCCAGAATATGACTGGCATCCTGATATAGGGCTTCGCCCGCCTCCGTCAGTTCCACGCCGCGGGTCAGACGTTTGAACAATGGCGTGCCGATTTCCCGCTCAAGTTTTTGAATCTGTTGACTTAATGGTGGCTGTGATATGCCAAGCATTTCCGCTGCACGGGTGAAATGTCGGGTTGAGGCCACTGCGACAAAATAGCGCAGGTAACGTAACTCCATATATTTTCGATCTCCAAATGGCCATATCTCTGTATTGGAACTTTGGTGTGACGAAGGTCAATATTCAAGTGAAACATTAAATAAATTTAAGTTGATCATCGTCAGAAGGGAAGAGATATGAAAGATGTTAACTGCGTCGATCCTTGCGTCAGGGAACTGACCAGCTTTGCACTTCATCATCAGAAACAGCATCCGGAGTGCGTTATTTATCAGACCTCATTAATGAGCGGCCTTATTAATGGGGTTTATGAAGGTAACATCACCATGGAAGAACTGCTTAAACATGGCGATTTCGGATTAGGGACGTTTAATGATCTTGACGGTGAGCTGGTCGCGCTCAACAGCCGCATCTTCCAATTGCGTGAAGACGGCAGTGCCCGTGCGGCGCTGCCATACCAGAAAACGCCCTTCGCGGTAATGACCTTTTTCCGGCCAACGGAGCAGATCCATTTCGGACAATCTATTGACCGTGAAGCGATTCATCAACGCATTGATGACTTGATTGCAACAGAGAATCTGTTTTGTGCCCTGCGGATAGATGGCCGGTTTAGCCATGTAGAAACCCGCACGGTGCCTCGCCAGGAACGTCCTTATAAACCGATGCTGGAAGCGATTGCCCAACAACCCACGTTCCATTTCGAACAGTGTCAGGGCAGCGTTATCGGTTTCCGTAGTCCTGCCTATGTTCAGGGGATTAATGTGGCTGGTTATCACGAGCATTTCATTACCGATGACCGTAAAGGCGGTGGGCATATCCTTGATTATCGATTGGAAGAAGGGGTACTGACGTTTGGCTCTATCGCCAAACTGGTCATCGATCTTCCCCGCGACAGGGATTTCCTGAAAGCCAATTTATCCCCTGAAAATCTCGATAGCGTTATTCACTCCGTAGAGAGCTAACGCATCGCGCAGGTACTGAAAGCACAAGCACACTGTTATGCAGAGGATAAATGTTATGAAAAATATGGATGGTCAACAGCATTGGTCTAGCGGTGCGGAGCTGATCGTAAAACATCTTGAGCAGCAAGGCGTCAACTATGTCTTCGGCATTCCTGGTGCAAAAGTCGATCGCGTGTTTGATTCGTTGGTCGATTCGTCGATTCAAACCATTCCTGTGCGGCATGAAGCCAATGGCGCTTTTATGGCGGCGGCTGTTGGTCGCCTGACCGGCAAGGCAGGCGTAACGCTGGTGACCTCTGGTCCCGGCTGTTCTAATCTGGTCACCGGGTTGGCTACTGCGACGTCGGAAGGTGACCCCATGGTGGCATTGGGTGGTGCGGTTAAACGCGCCGACCGTCTGAAGTTGACCCACCAGAGCCTGGATACCGTCAGCCTGTTTCAGCCGGTGACCAAATACAGCGCTGAAATCACTGTATCGTCAGCGATTTCAGAAGTGATGGCCAACGCCTTTCGCGCCGCTGAGTTTGGCCGACCAGGCGCTGCGTTCATTAGCCTGCCGGAAGATATTGTCAACGAACCGGCTGACAGCCCGATTCTTGCTTATACCAGCCTGCCAACCCTTAACAGCGCACCACATGCGGATGTCGAACGGGTAGCCGGGCTGATAAAAAAAGCCAAAAACCCGATACTGTTGCTGGGGTTGATGGCCAGCCAGCCGAAGAACGCGCAAGCGCTGCGACGGTTACTGCATCATAGCCGTTTGCCGGTGACCAGTACCTATCAGGCTGCCGGGGTGATTGATCAACAACATTTTGACCATTTTGCCGGTCGGGTAGGGTTGTTCAACAATCAGGCCGGCGACAAGTTGCTACAGCAGGCAGACCTTATCGTCACGGTCGGTTACAGCCCGGTGGAGTATGCGCCGGCGCTGTGGAATTCAGGTCATGCCACGCTGGTGCACATTGATGTGTTGCCCGCCGAGGTGGAAAACACCTACCGCCCCGATGTGGAACTGGTGGGCGACATTAGCATCACTATCGATATGCTCAACGACCAATTAAGCTCGCCGATTGTGCTGTCGCCCCAGTCGGAGGCGATTCTGGAAGAACGTCGTCAACTGCGCCATCAACTGGCGGCCCGCGCTATCAACATGGACGGCTTCGCCATCCATCCGCTGCGGTTGGTGCGGGTAATGCAGGATCTGGTCAATAAAGACGTCACCTTGTGTGTGGACATGGGCAGTTTCCATATCTGGCTGGCGCGCTATCTTTATAGCTTCCGCGCCCGTCAGGTGTTGATGACTAATGGGCAGCAGACGATGGGAGTCGCGTTGCCGTGGGCGATTGCCGCCGCACTGGTGAATCCCAACCAGAAGGTGGTGTCGGTATCCGGGGATGGCGGTTTCATGCAATCCAGCATGGAGCTGGAAACGGCGGTGCGGCTGAAATCCAACATTCTGCACATCATCTGGGTAGATAACGCCTACAACATGGTGGAAATTCAGGAAGAGAAAAAATATCACCGTGCTTCTGGCGTCAAATTCGGCCCTATCGATTTCAAAGCCTATGCGGAAGCCTTCGGCGCCAAAGGGTTTGCCGTGGAATCGGCGGCTGAACTGGTGCCGAAACTCTGGCAGGCGATGGATGTGGATGGCCCGGCGGTGATTGCCATTCCAGTGGACTACTCCGATAACCATTATCTGATGGAGAACGTCAACATCAGCCACCTGATCTGAGGCGTCATACGCCCGGTTCAGATATGTCGAACCTACCGGCTGCAAAGCATTGCAGCCTCGTAGAGCGCTGTTCGCCTATCGTGTAGACACGGTGGTTCTCTGTTGCTCCACGCGTCCTGAAGCTCCCTGTGATGGGAGCTTGGTTGACCGGTTCGCGCTGAGGCGCGGCCAGATAAACAGCCCGATATTGGCAGGACGCGCGTTTTTTTGCCATATCCCGTCTCACATTGGCCAATCGCCTTGTCAGTAATTCGATTGATACGATGCCCTACTCTCCTGACATCATCACAGCGATTTTTAATGGTAATGCTCCGTCTTTGGCTGTCTTGCCTGACAGCAATGTACTTTGCTGCTGGCGGGAGGATATCTACGACGATCACAAAATTAGCTAATGACGATGATGTCATGTTGCCTGAAATAATCTAATTTTATGGTTTTTTCGCATTATTTTATCTAATTTAAATTGCGGGAATCCCCTCTGATATCAAACCATAAAATCATTTTTTAATAATAAGTAGTGTTGATTTTATTTTTTTATTTGGATTTATATTTTGATTATTTTTTATTTTTTGAATTTATACGCTAATCACTTGTTTGTGTTATTTGATGTGGGTTTATCTTTTTATATAGATAAACTTATGGTTGTGGGAGTGGTGGAATGTCGGCTTCGGTGGTAAGTTCAGGGCAGAATAAACGTTTGCGTCGTGGGCCTGGCGCCTCAACGCGCAGCTAACGTAGAGAGAAAAAAATGGCAAACCGCACCCCGTTGTATGAACAGCATCTGGCCGATGGCGCCAAAGTGGTGGACTTTCATGGCTGGATGATGCCGCTGCATTATGGCTCTCAGTTGGATGAACATCACACTGTACGCAACAACGCTGGCATGTTTGATGTGTCGCACATGACGATTGTGGATCTGCGCGGTGTCCGCGTCCGCGAATTTTTGCGTTATCTGTTGGCAAATGACGTCGCAAAACTTAGCCAACCCGGCAAGGCGCTCTATACCGCCATGCTGACGCCATCTGCTGGCGTGATCGACGATCTTATCGTTTATTTCCAGACTGAAGACTATTTCCGGCTGGTAGTGAACTCCGCTACCCGCGAGAAAGATTTGGCCTGGATTACCGAACACGCCAAACCGTTCATGGTGGAGATTAGTGAACGTGAAGATCTGTCGCTGATCGCGGTGCAAGGGCCGCAGGCACAGGAAAAAGTGCGCAGCCTGCTGAGCGATGCTCAACGCGAACAAGTGGCTGGCATGAAACCCTTCTTTGGTGTGCAGGCCGGCGACCTCTTTATCGCCACCACTGGCTATACTGGCGAAGCAGGCTATGAAATTGCGTTGCCGCAGGAACAGGCGGTCAGCTTCTGGCAACAACTGCTGGCAGCCGGTGTTAAACCCTGTGGACTGGGCGCGCGTGACACGTTGCGTCTGGAAGCGGGCATGAATCTGTACGGTCAGGATATGGATGAATCCGTCTCTCCGCTGGCGGCCAACATGGGCTGGACCATCGCCTGGCAGCCGGAGGATCGTCAGTTTATTGGCCGTGATGCGCTTGAACGTCAGCAGTCTGAAGGCACTGAACAACTGGTTGGTTTGGTGATGACTGAAAAAGGCGTGTTGCGTCACGGTCAACCGGTCCGCTTTACCGATAATCATGGCGTGATGCAGGAAGGGGTGATCACCAGCGGGTCGTTTTCGCCCACGCTGGGGGTCAGCATTGCGCTGGCCCGTGTTCCTGCCGGTATCGGAGAGCAGGCTGTTGTGCAGATTCGCAATCGTGAAATGCCGGTGCATGTGACCAAACCGAATTTCGTCCGCGCTGGCAAGGCATTGGTTCAGTTTTAATTTTTAGCGTTAATGGAAGGAGAACGTGGCAATGAGTAATGTCCCGGCAGAACTGAAATATACCTCATCCCATGAGTGGGTGATGGCGGAAGGCAATGGCGTTTACAGCGTGGGCATCACCGAGCACGCACAGGAATTGCTGGGTGATATGGTGTTTGTCGATCTGCCGGAAGTCGGTAGTACGGTTAACGCCGGTGATGATTGCGCGGTGGCGGAGTCCGTCAAGGCGGCATCCGACATCTACGCGCCGATCAGCGGTGAAATCGTGGAAATCAATGAAGAGCTGGAAGGCGCCCCGGAACTGGTGAACAGTGCGCCTTATGCTGAAGGTTGGCTGTTCCGCATCAAAGCTTCTGACGAAACCGAGCTGAACGAATTGCTTGATGCCGCTGGCTATCAGGCGCTGCTGGAAGAAGAAGACGACGAAGAAGAATAAGCCTGACGCCCCCGTCCGCTTCCCAGGACGGGGCGTTGTTATGGTCCGCTTGTTTTGTGATTTGTTTTTTTGCGAATGGTTTGCTTGTTTTCTGAACTTGTTTAATTGCGCTGCACACCACTGTGCTCAATGCAGGAAATTCCCCCACATGACTCAGACTCTCAGTCAACTCGAACACGGCAGTGCCTTCACGGAGCGCCATATCGGCCCGTCAGCCGCTCAGCAACAGCAGATGCTGGCTGCCATTGGCGAGAATTCGCTGGATGAGCTTATCCGCCACATCGTACCCGCCGATATTCAGTTGCCTCAACCGCCGGCGGTTGGCGATGCTGCCACCGAGTATCAGGCGTTGGCCGAACTCAAAGCTATCGCCAGCCGCAACCAGCGTTACAAAAATTACATCGGCATGGGCTATCACGCGGTGCTGACGCCGCCGGTGATTTTGCGCAACGTGCTGGAGAATCCGGGCTGGTATACCGCGTATACGCCGTATCAGCCGGAAGTATCGCAGGGGCGTCTGGAAGCGTTGTTGAATTTCCAGCAGATGACGCAGGATCTAACCGGGCTGGAGCTGGCTTCCGCCTCGTTGTTGGATGAAGCGACCGCCGCCGCAGAAGCGATGGCGATGGCGAAGCGCGTCAGCAAGCTCAAGCAGGCCAATCGTTTCTTCGTTGCTGACGATGTGCATCCGCAGACGCTGGATGTGGTGCGTACTCGTGCGCTGACCTTCGGTTTTGACATCGTCACCGGTAATGCCGCTGACGCCGTGAAATATGACGACATCTTCGGCGTATTACTGCAACAGGTGGGTACCACCGGCGAGCTGCACGACTATCGTGCGCTGATGTCTGAGCTGAAAAGCCGTAAAGTGATCATCAGCGTGGTGTCGGACATCATGGCGCTGGTGCTGCTTGATGCGCCGGGCAAGCAAGGTGCTGACATCGTGCTGGGGTCCGCCCAGCGTTTCGGCGTACCGATGGGGTACGGTGGTCCGCACGCAGCGTTTTTCGCCTGCCGCGATGAATACAAACGCGCCATGCCGGGCCGTATTATCGGCGTTTCGCGCGATGCTGCCGGTAACACCGCGCTGCGTATGGCGATGCAGACCCGTGAACAACATATTCGCCGTGAAAAAGCCAACTCTAATATCTGTACTTCACAGGTGCTGCTGGCCAACATAGCCGGGATGTACGCGGTGTATCACGGTCCGCAGGGGCTGAAACGCATCGCCGAACGCATCCATCGTTTGACCGATATTCTGGCTGCCGGTCTGACGGCGCGCGGCCTGACGCTGCGTCATCAGCACTGGTTCGATACGTTGACGGTTGAGGTTGCCGATAAGGCGGCGGTGCTTAGTCGCGCACTGAGCGCGGGTCTCAACCTGCGCGCCGACCTGGATGGTGTGGTGGGCATCGCATTGGATGAAACCACCAGCCGTTATGACGTACTGGCGCTGTTCGCTGTGCTGTTGGGTGACGATCACGGGCTGGACATCGATACGCTGGATGCAGCAGTAAGCCAGCAGTCGGCGTCGATCCCGGCGGCACTGTTGCGCGGTGACGACATCCTGACTCACCCGGTGTTCAACCAGTACCATAGCGAAACTGAGATGATGCGCTATCTGCATCGTCTGGAAAGTAAGGATCTGGCGTTGAATCAGGCGATGATCCCGCTCGGTTCCTGCACCATGAAGCTCAATGCGGTGGCGGAAATGCTGCCGATTACCTGGCCGGAATTTGCCGAACTGCATCCGTTCTGCCCGACTGAGCAGGCGCTGGGTTATCGTCAACTGATCACGCAGTTGTCCGACTGGCTGGTGCAACTGACTGGCTATGACGCGGTGTGTATGCAGCCGAACTCCGGCGCGCAGGGGGAATACGCCGGTTTGCTGGCGATCCGCCGTTATCACGAAAGCCGCAATGAAGGCGAGCGCAATCTCTGCCTGATTCCGAGTTCTGCCCACGGCACCAACCCGGCTTCCGCCCAAATGGCGGGGATGCAGGTAGTGGTGGTGGCCTGCGACAAACAAGGGAATATCGACCTGCACGACCTGCGGGAAAAAGCGCAGCAGGCAGGCGATAAGCTTTCCTGCATCATGGTGACCTATCCGTCCACCCATGGGGTATATGAAGAAACCATCCGTGAAGTGTGCCAGATAGTCCATCAGTACGGCGGCCAGGTGTATCTGGATGGTGCCAACATGAACGCGCAGGTAGGCATTACCTCACCGGGATACATTGGCGCGGATGTGTCGCACCTTAACCTGCACAAGACCTTCTGCATTCCACACGGCGGCGGTGGCCCAGGTATGGGACCGATTGGCGTGAAAGCGCATCTGGCGCCGTTTGTGCCGGGGCACCAGGTAGTGGAAATGGATGGCGTGCTGACCCGTCAGGGGGCTGTTTCCGCCGCGCCGTTCGGTAGCGCCTCTATCCTGCCGATCAGTTGGATGTATATCCGTATGATGGGTGCTCAGGGGCTGAAGCAGGCTAGCCAACTGGCGATCCTGAACGCCAACTATGTGGCGACGCGCCTGAAAGATGCCTATCCGGTGCTGTACACTGGCCGCGATGGTCGCGTGGCACACGAGTGCATTCTGGATATTCGTCCGTTGAAAGAGGGCACTGGCATCAGTGAGATGGATATCGCTAAGCGTTTGATCGACTATGGTTTTCATGCGCCGACCATGTCCTTCCCGGTCGCGGGCACGCTGATGATCGAACCGACCGAGTCGGAAAGCAAAGTCGAACTGGACCGTTTCATTAATGCGATGCTGGCGATTCGCGCGGAAGTAGACCGTGTTGCCGCCGGTGAATGGCCGCATGACGATAACCCACTGGTGAACGCGCCACATACCCAAACTGAACTGGCAGCCGACTGGTCGCATCCGTATAGCCGTGAATTAGCGGTATTCCCAGCCGGGCAGACTCACAAGTACTGGCCGGCGGTAAAACGTCTGGATGACGTCTACGGTGACCGTAACCTGTTCTGCTCCTGTGTGCCGATGAGCGAATACCAGTAAGCGCGGTTTTTTACTGCATAAAGCGGGAGGCGTGAGTCTCCCGCTTTTTTGTCTGGCGTGGTTTGGAATCCGGCTGGTAGAGTGAGTGTTTTCTTCCCTGAGATCGGCTCAGAACGGGAGAGTGGTCAGAATTAACGCAGGTGGAAAATCATGTTAGGGATTCACGATCTTTCGTTGTTTATCTTCTCCGGCATTTTGCTCAACATTATGCCGGGGCCGGATTCGCTACTGATTATGACGAAGAGTTCATCTCAGGGATGGCGCGCAGGTTCGGCAGCGGCGCTGGGTATCGGTTGTGGCACGTTGGTGCATGTTCTGGCAGCGGCGTTGGGGTTGTCCGCCATTCTGGCTACCTCGGCCACGGCGTTTACGGTGTTGAAGGTGCTGGGGGCGGTCTATCTGGTTTATATCGGCATACAGGCGTTGCGATATCAATCCGCCTCTCGTGCTGCGGCTGTCGGCAGTGATGACCAGCCCGTCAGTCGTCCTGTGTTGTCGATGTGGAAAATCTACTGGCAAGGGTTTCTTACCAACGTGCTGAACCCTAAAGTGGCGCTGTTTTTTCTGGCGTTCGTACCTCAGTTCATTGACCCACAGGCACCGCAAAAAGCGCTGGCATTTATCATGTTAGGGTTGATGTTCAATGCTAGCGCGATGCTGTGGTATCACTTTCTCGCGGTATCGACTGCGATGGCCAGTAGTAAGCTGAAAGCCAGCAAGGCAGTGCGCTTTTGTTTGAATAAAACTATTGGCGTGCTGTTTATTTCAATGGGCGTGAAATTGGCGATGACAGCAAGTAATTGATTATAAAATGCAATTTTCCCGATTATGAGCGGCACATTGTGCCGCTCACGGCGAACCCGATTATTTCAGCCAGCCTTTCGCCTGCGCATTTTCCAGATGTTGCTTCAGATAGCCCCACAGCGCCGGGTTAATCTCGCGGATAAAATCGTTGCGGTTCAGCACCTGCTCCAGCTTGATACCGTTTTCTACCCAGCTTTGACCGCCATTGTGCAGGTTCATCAATACCGGCATGACGCGATCAATCATCAATGCAAAGCGCGCTTCGGCGGTATCTCCGGCTTCGTATTCGTGCCATAGCGCCAGAAACTGGTCATGCTGTGGTTGAGGCAGCAGGCCGAATATACGCGCAGCGGCAGCGTGTTCCTGCTCCTGAATGGCTGCACGTGCTTTGAGGTCATACACCAGAACGTCGCCAGCGTCGATCTCCACAATATCGTGGATCAAGGCCATTTTCAGTACGCGGGTGATGTCGATAGTTTCATCGGCATAAGCAGCCAGGCTCATCACGGCGACGGCAAAATGCCAGCTATGCTCCGCAGAATCTTCCTGACGATCAGTACCAATCACTTTGGAACGGCGCTGAACACTCTTGAGTTTGTCGATTTCCATTAGAAACCGGACGACATCGGTCATGGGGCCGAAATCCAGTACGGGTAAAGCAGACGACATCCGTTAACCTCCTGTAATGAAGAGACATCATTGTAGGGGATGTATTGAGAGATGAATACGCAAGAATACCACTCAAAAGCAGCGGGTTTTTATTTTAGCGTACAGCTGTACACTGGAATTGCTCTCAGTTAATCTGCTCAAAGTTTGCTCAGGTTAGCAGGGGGGGCGGGAGATGCAGCCGGTGCACCAGTGTATACCCGTCATACTTCAAGTTGCAGGTGTGTTGGCTGCCCTCGCTCACCCCAATCACTTACTTGGGTAAGCTCCTGGGGATTCACTCGGTTGCCGCCTTCCTGCAACTCGAATTATTTAGGGTATAGATATAATAGGGCCAGTGTGGGACAAGAGGTTGGTATGAACAAGAAAGTGGAGGAGTCTGGGTATACACTGGCGGAAGAAATTGCCAACAGTATCAGCCATGGAATCGGTTGTGTGTTTGGGATTGTCGGGTTGGTGTTACTGCTGGTACAGGCAGTCAATCATGGTGCTACTTCTCTGGCCATCACCAGCTACAGCCTGTACGGCGGTAGCCTGATTTTGCTGTTTCTCGCTTCAACGCTATACCACGCTATCCCTCATCAACGTGCGAAGCTGTGGCTGAAAAAATTTGATCACTGCGCTATCTATCTGTTGATTGCCGGAACCTATACCCCTTTTTTATTGATAGGACTCAATTCGCCGCTGGCGTATGGGTTGATGATCACCATTTGGAGCCTGGCATTGCTGGGCATCATTTTCAAGCTGGCGTTTGTGCACCGGTTTGAGGTGTTATCGCTCATCACTTATCTGGTGATGGGCTGGTTGTCGTTGATTGTGGTTTATCAACTGGCCATGAAGTTGTCTGCCGGCGGCGTGACGCTGCTGGCGATAGGCGGTGTGATATATACGCTGGGGGTCGTATTTTACGTCTGTAAGCGTATCCCGTTTAATCACGCTATCTGGCATGGGTTTGTACTGGGCGGCAGCGTATGCCACTTTCTGGCGATTTACCTGTACGTGCGATAGACCTGTACGTGCGATAGATCTGCTGTAGCCATGTCACCTTACAAAAAACATCAGGGAGCTGCCGCTCCCTGATGTTTTTATCGGACGGTTACTCGTCCAGCGCATAGGGCAACGGCTGAATGGCGAGTTGGCTACTGCTGTCGTCACGCACTCGCAACACGCTGTCCACCTCCAGATCATTATTCAGCACGGCCTGAACCCATAGCGTACCATCATGCAGTTGGCTGGCTGCCAGCACTGTGCCGGTACGTCGCCAGTTGTCGCCGAGCTTCAGTTCCAGCTCATCGCCCACCGAAGGCGGTTGCGCACCAGAGCCAGCCAGCCAGTATAGCGCGCGTTTGTTAGCGCCGCGGTATTTGGCTCGTGCGACCATTTCCTGGCCGGCATAGCAACCTTTGGTGAAGCTAATACCCTGCAGAGCTTGTAAATTGGTGGCCTGTGGAATGAACTGTGCGCCGTTGGCGCTGTCTATAATAGGTTGGCAGGCTGCAATATCCAGTGCCAGCCATTGGCGACTATCATTAAATGTGACGTGGGGTTGCAGTGTTTCGATAAGGGACGCGGCGCATTGTGCATCCAGTACCAGCAGGAAGCGCTCGGCAGGGTGGGCCAAATGCAGCAGTGTCGCTCCCGGTTGGTGCACTACGGTGTTGTCTGCGTCGGGCAGGGTATCGAACAAAGGAGCAAGATGGGCTCGGATGTTGAGACCTGCTGCACCCAGTAGAACGACGCTGTCATCAGCCGCAATAGTAGTTTTGGAGAATACTGCGTATTTTTTCAGCTCCGCTAATTGGGTATCCCGCACACTGCGACGCTCCAGATAGGCTAATCCGTCGCCGTAATGGAACAGACGCATATTGCTCCACATCTTGCCTTTGGCATCGCAGTGGGCACACAGCACATGCTGGTTTGACTGTAACGCATTGACGTCGGCGGTGAGCTGCCCTTGAAGGTATTTGACAGTGTCCGGCCCGGTGAGTGTGACGAGCGCCCAGTCATCCAGAGATATCAAGGTGGCGGGCAGTTGAGCGGAAGAAAACAACGGTTGTACGGTAAACGGATGAGCCATATTACAATCCTGCGATGCGTAATGTCAGCGAATAGTCCAATGGTAAAAGAGCGACAACGGTTTGCAAGCAGTTTAGGCTGTGTTCCGTTGTGTGTTGCAGACTGGCGGAGCAGGCAATTGAGGTCAAAGGGTAAATGGAGCGAATCGTGCGATATACCGCGCATCGTAAAATAGTACACGCGCTAATACGCGAAAATATGTCAAAGTGTTACTATTGGTTGAAGGCCATCAGGTAGAATAGGGTTATACCAGCGGTCATTATCGATCTGTACGGATAACCATAAGAAGTGGGCGAAGAACATGGATATCAATAATAAAGCACGCATTCACTGGGCGTGCAGGCGCGGAATGCGCGAACTGGACATCTCCATCATGCCGTTTTTCGAGCATGAGTACGACACACTGAGCGACGACGACAAGCAACAGTTTATTCGTCTGTTGCAGTGCGACGATCCCGACTTATTCAATTGGTTGATGAACCATGGCGAGCCGGTCGATCCGGGTTTGAAACGCATGATTTCCCTTATTCAGATGCGAAATAAAGATCGTGGCCCAGTGGCAATGTGATTTGCGCGTATCCTGGCGTATGCAGCTGTTTTCGCTGCTGACGCACGGATTTTTGGTGCTGATGATTCTGCTGGCTCCGTGGCCGGACGGCTATGCGCCGTTGTGGCTGGGACTGGTGACGCTGGTGGTGTTCGATTTCGTGCGTAGCCAGCGCACCATCAAGTCACGTCAGGGGGAAATCTCCCTGCACGACGAGAACCAACTGCATTGGCAGAACCGTGACTGGCAGATAGTCCGGCGGCCTTGGGTAATGCGCAACGGCGTGTTGCTGTCGTTGCGTGCGGTGGATGGCAAGGGGCATCAGCGCCTGTGGCTGGCATCAGACAGTATGGATTGCGAAGAGTGGCGGCTGTTACGCCAGCTATTGCAGCAACACCCGTTACAGGGAACGCAATCCTCCCGGCATCATTAAATTGCGCGGTTCGACTCAGGCGGTTTACTGCTTGCCTGAGTGCGAACCTGGTGCAGCGCGAGCGCGTCAGAGTAACGCTGCCATTTCCAGCAGGATCTGCTCGCACCATTGTTGAATGCGCTCGTCGCTCATGTCGTACTGATTCACTTCATCCAATGCCAGACCAACAAAGTGTTGACCATCTCCCGTTACCGGTTTTGGGCTGGTGAAATCGTAGCCTGCGGTCGGCCAGTAGCCGATAAAGCGCACCCCCAGCGGCTTGAGTTGGTCATGCAGCATACCGAGCGCATCCAGAAACCATTCGCTGTATCCTAACTGGTCGCCCATGCCATAAAGCGCGACGATTTTGTCTTTCAAATTCAACGCCGATAACTGCGCCCAGATGGCTTCCCAATCTTCCTGAATTTCACCAAAGTCCCAGGTAGGGATGCCAAGAATCAGCATCTCGTAGTTTTCCATTTCCTGAGGCGCAACGTCTTTTACGTTGTGCAGGTCGACCAGTTCCTCGCCCAGAATGTCGCGGATTTTCTCCGCCGCCATTTCGGTGTAACAGGTGCTGGTGCCGTAAAAAAGTCCTATTTTCATAAGTGTCTGATCGTGATTGCATCAAATAAAGGCGCTATAGCTGTGCACTTAGCCTAACGGAATATGATGGGGGCGTACAGGGTGGGGGAAGAAGAGGGATGAAAGCCATGCCTTCATCCCTGCAACATTTAACTCAGAGACTGGTGGCGGGTTTCTTTGGTCAGCAGCAGAGCGATCAGGGTCAGTGATGCCATACCAGCGAGATAAACGCCCACATAGAACAGCCCATAATGGCTGGTTAACCAGGCAGCGATATACGGCGCTACGGAGGCCCCCAAAATGGAGGAAACATTATAAGAGAACGACGCGCCGGTATAACGTACTTCGGTTGGGAACAGTTCCGGCAGCAGTGCGCCCATCGGGCCGAAGGTTAATCCCATCAGACTCAGGCCGCATAGCAGAAACGCCATAATCAGCGTCTGGTTGCCAGAACCCAGCAAAGACGGAAACGCCATCGCGAACACCAGCATCATGCAGGTCACGGTGATCATGGTTTTGCGACGACCGACCGCATCAGCCAGATAGCCCGCTACCGGGATCATCAAACCGAAACCGATTACCGCCATCATTAACATCCACAGGAAGTTGTTACGTGGAATACCAAGCCCTGCTGGTGCAGGTGTGGTGCCGTAAGTCATCGAGTAGACGGTCATGATGTAAAACAGGGTATAAGTCGCCAGCATAATGAAGGTGCCCAGAATCGTGGCCTTTACATGTTTGCTCAGCAAGGTGCCCAGCGGCACGCGTACCTGTTTCCCTTCTTTGGCGACTTTAGCGAAAACCGGTGTTTCGTGCAGCGATACACGCACGTACAGGCCGATAATCACCAACACAGCCGAGGCAATGAACGGTACACGCCATCCCCAGCCCATGAACTGCTCATTGGTCAGCACCCAGGACAGCAGCAGAAAGGTGCCGTTGGCAAAGAAGAAGCCGATTGGTGCGCCCAACTGCGGGAAGGAGCCGTACAGCGCGCGTTTGTGCGCCGGGGCGTTTTCTGTCGCCAGCAGCGCCGCGCCGCCCCATTCGCCGCCGAGACCCAGCCCCTGACCGAAACGGGCCAGCGCCAGCAGCAGCGGAGCCAGTACGCCGATGGTTTCATAACTCGGCAGCAGGCCGATCAATACGGTGGAGATCCCCATGGTCAGCAGCGAGGCAACCAGCGTGACCTTACGACCAACGCGATCACCGAAATGGCCGAACAGCGCAGAACCTATCGGGCGTGCCACAAATGCGATGGCGAAGGTTGCCAGCGATTGCAGCGTAGCAGCAGTAGCGTCACCCTGCGGGAAAAAAATGTGCGGAAATATCAGCACGGCAGCGGTAGCGTAAATGTAAAAATCGAAGAATTCGATGGCGGTGCCGATCAGTGAGGCGACCACCACTTTATTGCGCGAGTTTACCGGCGCGTCTGGTGTTTGACTGTCAATAGTGGATGAGATGGAGGCTTGCATAGTTTTTTCTTTTTTGTAACACACGAACATGCATTCTATGCATAGAAAAAAGCGCTTTTCAAACCAGTGACGCGCCTGATGACGGCCCTTTTGGTCAGAGCATCCCAGGATGTGCTGGAATAATGAAATATAATCCCTGTTGTGCTCTGTTTTGCCACAGGATGTAATGAAATTGAGAATGATTACCGAATTGTACCCCGAACATACTCGCTGAGGCATAATAGTGGGATGATATGGTCTGCGGTGTGACAGGAGAGAATGTGATGCAGAAACAGGATCAGGCGGTAATCGAACAGTTTCTGGATACCCTGTGGCTGGAACGCAATCTGGCGGAAAATACGCTATCGTCCTATCGTAATGACTTGTGCTCGCTGGCGCAGTGGCTGGCGCATCACGATAGCAGTCTGTTGCAGGCACAGCCGTCGGATCTGCAGGATTTTTTGGCTGAGCGCCTGGAAGGTGGTTACAAGGCTACCAGCTCGGCCCGGCTGCTAAGCGCAATGCGGCGTTTGTTTCAGTATCTTTACCGGGAAAAACAGCGAACTGATGACCCTAGTGCGCCGTTATCGTCGCCTAAACTACCGCAGCGGTTGCCGAAAGATCTGACTGAGGCGCAGGTGGAAGCGCTGCTGGCGGCACCGGTTACCGATCAGCCGATTGAACTGCGAGACAAAGCGATGCTGGAATTGCTTTATGCGACCGGACTTCGCGTATCGGAACTGGTGGGACTGACCATCAGTGATGTTAGCTTGCGGCAGGGCGTGGTGCGTGTAGTGGGAAAAGGCAACAAAGAGCGACTGGTGCCGCTGGGGGAAGAAGCGGTGTACTGGCTGGAACACTATCTGGAGTACAGTCGCCCGTGGTTGCTAAATGGCCAGACGCTGGATGTGCTGTTTCCAAGTAACCGCGCCCAGCAGATGACGCGCCAGACCTTCTGGCACCGCATCAAGCACTATGCGACACTGGCGTCTATTGACAGCAATAAACTTTCTCCGCATGTTTTGCGTCATGCCTTTGCCACTCACCTGCTCAATCACGGTGCGGATCTGCGGGTGGTACAGATGTTACTGGGCCACAGTGATCTGTCTACCACGCAGATTTATACCCACGTTGCGACGGAGCGGCTGAAGCAACTGCATCAACAGCACCATCCCAGGGCATGATGCTCGACTGGCTGGCAGGCTGTTATGGCAGGTTCTCCCGCCAATAAATATGGATAAGCACGGCGCTTGCGCCCTGATAACAGGATAATTCCATGAAAAAACGTGTAGTGCTCTTTTCGTTACTGGCTCTGGCTTTGAGTGGCGCGGTGCGTGCGGATGACGCCGCTATCAAGCAGACATTGAACCGTCTGGGTTTACAAAACGCGCAAGTGAAAGATTCTCCCGTCAGCGGCATGAAAACTCTGCTAACCGAAAATGGCGTGCTTTACATCACCGACGACGGCAAACACCTGTTGCAGGGACCGTTGTATGACGTCAGCGGCACGAACCCGGTGAATGTCACCAACCATATGCTGAACGAGCGTCTGGAGGCTTTGAAAGACCAGATGATCGTCTATAAAGCGCCACAGGAAAAACATGTCATTACCGTGTTTACCGACATTACCTGCGGTTACTGCCACAAGTTGCACGAGCAGATGAAAGACTACAACGCGCTCGGCATTACGGTGCATTATCTGGCGTATCCTCGTCAGGGCATGAACTCTCAGGCGGCGAAAGACATGCAATCCATCTGGTGCGTGGCGGAGCGCAACAAAGCGTTTGATGCGGCCATGAAAGGCGATGGGGTATCGCCCGCTACCTGTAAAACCGATATCGGCGCTCACTATCAACTGGGCGTGTTGTTCGGCGTGCAGGGAACACCGGCAATTGTGCTGAGTGATGGCACGGTGGTGCCGGGGTATCAGCCGCCCAAAGAAATGAAGGCTATGCTGGATGCCCACCAGGCATCGCTGAAATCAGGTGGCTAATTGAATCGAGTGGTTAATCAAGCGTGAATGTTGTTACCCAACTCCGTCGCCGCCCGGTGACGGAGACGGAATTACCTGACTCTCTTCCTGCGTTATTACGGCGTTTATACGCCCATCGCGGCGTGAGACAGATGCAGGAACTGGAACGCAGCCTGCGCGGCTTGCTGGATTATCGTCAGCTTAGCGGTATTGAGCAGGCGGTTGACGTATTACATCAGGCACTGGCGGACCATCGCCGCATCGTGATCGTCGGCGATTTCGATGCCGACGGCGCTACCAGTACCGCGCTGACGGTGCTGGCGCTGCGCAGCATGGGTGGCCGAGAGATTCAGTATCTGGTGCCTAACCGGTTTGAGGATGGCTACGGGCTTAGCCCTGAAGTGGTAGCGCAGGCTGCTGCCAGAGGCGCGGAGCTGATCGTGACCGTCGATAACGGCATTTCGTCCCATGCCGGGGTGGACGATGCGCACCGGCGCGGCATTGCGGTGGTAGTGACCGACCACCATCTGCCGGGGGAAACGCTGCCGGCGGCGGAGGCGATGATCAACCCTAACCTGCCGGACTGTGCGTTTGCGTCGAAGGCGCTGGCTGGCGTCGGCGTCGCGTTTTACCTGATGATGGCGTTGCGCGCTAAGCTGCGGGAGTCCGGCTGGTTTGCCGAGCGCGGTCTGGCTGAGCCTAATCTGGCCGAATTGCTGGATCTGGTAGCGTTGGGCACGGTGGCGGATGTGGTGCCGCTGGATGCCAACAACCGCATTCTGGTCGCGCAAGGCTTGAGCCGGATTCGTGCGGGTAAATGTAGACCGGGGATTCGCGCCCTGCTGGAAGTATCCAACCGCGATGCGACTCAACTGGTGGCAAGCGATCTGGGCTTTGCGCTTGGACCGCGCCTCAATGCCGCCGGTCGGCTGGACGATATGTCCGTCGGTGTTGAACTGCTGTTGTGCGATGACATTGTGCAGGCGCGGATGCTGGCAAGCGATCTGGATGCGTTGAACCAGAGTCGCCGCGAAATTGAAGCGGGTATGCAGGTGGAAGCGCTGCACTTGTGCGATCAACTGGAACGCAGCCGTGATACGCTGCCGCTGGGGTTGGCGATGTACCATCCGCAGTGGCATCAGGGAGTTGTGGGCATTCTGGCCTCGCGCATCAAGGAGCGTTTTCACCGCCCGGTTATCGCGTTTGCGCCCGCGGGTGATGGCATTCTGAAAGGTTCCGGGCGCTCTATCGCCGGGTTGCATCTGCGCGATGCGCTGGAACGTCTTGATACCTGTCACCCCGGCCTGATGTTGAAATTTGGCGGCCACGCGATGGCGGCGGGGTTGTCGCTGGCGGAAGATCGTTTTGATGAGTTTCGCCAGCGTTTTGCTGATCTGGTCGGCGAGTGGCTGGATGCCTCACAACTGGAAGGCGTGGTATGGTCAGATGGCGAGCTGGCGGCGCCTGAGCTGTCGCTTGGTACCGCTGAAATGCTACGTGAAGCGGGACCATGGGGGCAGGCATTTCCAGAACCGGTCTTCGATGGCCGCTTTCGCCTGTTGCAGCAGCGGCTGGTCGGCGAGCGTCATCTCAAAGTGATGGTGGAACCGCTGGGCGGCGGCCCACTGCTGGATGGTATCGCTTTCAATGTAGATACTTTGCTGTGGCCTGACAGCAGTGTGCGTGAAGTCGAACTGGCGTACAAACTGGACGTCAACGAATTTCGCGGCAAACGTTCGGTACAACTGCTGATAGAACACCTGTGGCCGCTGTAGCGTACAGATGTTGAAACCGACGCCGGGCTTGCCCCGGCGTTTTCTTTTCACCCTGCGGCGCATCCCGCTAAAATCGGTAAAAGCTATAATCGGTAAAAAGCTATAAACCACTGCGCGAATCCGCTACAATTCGCGGTTTACATGCATTCTGTCATCGACAAACAACTAATAAGATCTTACGACCATGTTTGAAATCAATCCGGTAAAAAACCGCATTCAGGACCTGTCTGACCGGACAGCCGTTCTGAGGGGGTATCTTTGACTATGACGCCAAGAAAGAGCGTCTGGAAGAGGTAAACGCCGAGCTGGAACAGCCCGACGTATGGAACGAGCCTGAGCGCGCGCAGGCGTTGGGTAAAGAGCGTTCCTCCCTGGAAATGATTGTCGATACCATTGATCAGATGGTTCAGGGGCTGGACGATGTGGCCGGCCTGCTGGAACTGGCGGTGGAAGCCGACGACGAAGAAACCTTTAACGAAGCCATCGCCGAACTGGATCTACTGGAAGACAAGCTGGGTCAGCTCGAATTCCGCCGCATGTTCTCCGGCGAGTATGACAGCGCCGACTGCTACCTTGACCTGCAGGCGGGTTCCGGCGGCACCGAGGCGCAGGACTGGGCCAGTATGCTGCTGCGCATGTATCTGCGTTGGGCGGAAAGCAAGGGCTTCAAAACCGAAGTCATTGAAGAATCTGAAGGCGAAGTCGCTGGTATCAAGTCTGCCACTATCAAGATTATGGGCGAGTACGCGTTTGGCTGGCTGCGTACCGAAACCGGCGTACACCGTCTGGTGCGCAAGAGCCCGTTTGACTCCGGCGGTCGTCGCCACACCTCGTTCAGTTCCGCTTTCGTGTATCCGGAAGTTGATGACGACATTGATATTGAGATCAATCCTGCGGACCTGCGTATCGACGTGTACCGCGCCTCTGGCGCAGGTGGTCAGCACGTTAACCGTACTGAATCTGCGGTGCGTATTACCCATATTCCCACCAATATCGTGACCCAGTGCCAGAATGATCGCTCTCAGCACAAGAACAAAGATCAGGCGATGAAACAGCTGAAAGCCAAGCTGTATGAATTCGAAATGCAGAAGAAGAACGCGGAAAAACAGGCGATGGAAGACAATAAGTCCGACATCGGCTGGGGCAGCCAGATTCGTTCTTATGTGCTGGACGACTCCCGCATTAAAGACCTGCGTACCGGGGTGGAAACACGGAATACCCAGTCAGTGCTGGATGGTGATCTGGACAAGTTTATCGAAGCAAGTTTAAAAGCGGGGTTATAAGGAATCTCATGTTTGAACCACAAAACCAGGGTGCCGAGCAGGCGCTGGATCTTAACAACGAACTTAGAACCCGCCGTGAGAAGCTGGCGGCGTTGCGTGATACCGGCATCGCTTTTCCGAACGATTTCCGCCGTGACAGCACTGCCGATAAACTGCACGCCAGCTATGACGAAAAAGAAAACGAAGAGCTGGAAGCACTGGGTCTGGAAGTGACGGTAGCGGGTCGCATGATGACCCGCCGTATCATGGGCAAGGCGTCTTTCGTCACGTTGCAGGATGTCGGTGGCCGTATTCAGTTATATGTGGCGCGTGATGACCTGCCGGAAGGCGTCTACAACGAGCAGTTCAAGAAGTGGGACCTTGGCGATATCCTCGGTGCGCGCGGTAAACTGTTTAAAACCAAAACCGGCGAACTGTCGATCCACTGTACCGAATTGCGTCTGCTGACCAAGGCGTTGCGCCCGTTGCCGGACAAATTCCACGGTCTGGCGGATCAGGAAACGCGTTACCGCCAGCGTTATCTGGATCTGATCGCTAACGACGAATCCCGCCACACTTTCCGCGTGCGCTCACAGATTCTGGCCGGTATCCGCCAGTTCATGGTCGGTCGTGATTTTATGGAAGTGGAAACGCCGATGATGCAGGTGATCCCCGGTGGGGCGTCTGCTCGCCCGTTCATCACCCATCACAACGCGCTGGATATCGACATGTACCTGCGTATTGCGCCAGAACTGTACCTGAAACGTCTGGTGGTCGGTGGTTTTGAACGCGTGTTTGAGATCAACCGTAACTTCCGTAACGAAGGCGTGTCGCCGCGTCATAACCCTGAGTTCACCATGATGGAACTCTACATGGCGTATGCGGACTACAAAGACCTGATCGAACTGACCGAGTCGCTGTTCCGCACGCTGGCGCAGAACGTTCTGGGTACTACCGAGGTGCCGTATGGCGACCAGGTGTTCGACTTCGGTAAGCCGTTCGAGAAGCTGACCATGCGTGAAGCCATCAAGAAATACCGTCCGGAAACCAATCTGGCGGATCTGGATAGTTTCGATGCGGCTAAAGCTATTGCGGAGTCTATCGGCATCAAGGTAGAGAAAAGTTGGGGTCTGGGTCGTCTCGTTACCGAGATCTTCGAAGAAGTGGCCGAAGCCCATCTGATCCAGCCGACATTCATCACCGAGTACCCGGCTGAAGTCTCGCCATTGGCGCGCCGTAACGACCAGAATCCGGAAATCACCGACCGCTTCGAATTCTTCATCGGCGGACGTGAAATCGGTAATGGTTTCTCCGAGCTGAACGACGCTGAAGATCAGGCGCAACGCTTCCAGGATCAGGTAGCGGCGAAAGATGCCGGTGATGATGAAGCCATGTTCTACGACGAAGACTACGTTACTGCGCTGGAGCACGGCCTGCCGCCGACCGCGGGTCTGGGTATCGGCATTGACCGTATGGTGATGTTGTTTACTAACAGCCACACCATCCGCGATGTGATCCTGTTCCCGGCGATGCGTCCGCAGAAATAAGTCTATAACGATTGTACGATGGTAAACCGGTGCCAGCAGGCACCGGTTTTTTTATGGCTGTCATTGGCTGGGCCAGTTCTCCGCGGTTGAAGGTAACAGCAACTTTGCGGATTCGATAGCATCGACTGTTTATCGTCCCTGCTGATTTTGCCGTCCCGACCCCGATAAGGTCTGGAACAATTAACGGGAGTTCAGCCAGTCTTGTGTTCGCTGGTGGATATAGTCGGTGTATTCGGCTGCCGTGGTCATGTTGGGCATCTGATGATGCATTCCGCCTTGTGCATCCGCTACCGGCAACGCACTGACCAATTCGGCATGGACCTGCTGCAGGTGAGAGGGTGCGCCCAACGCCGGATTTTTTCCGTTTGAGGTGGGAACGGTCACCCCAGCCAGCGGATCGTCAGTGCGTGGTGTGGTGAGTGTAAGTACATCCCCCACGCCGGACGCGGCGGCATCGCGGTTGGTCAAGGGAGATAGTCCAAAGCGTTGTTCCACAGTTTTGAGGATTGAGGTGTGATCCAGCGGTGTAGCCTTCTCCGCAACCCGGAATACGGTACCCGCTTCAATCCAGGGCGAAACCAGTACAGTGGGTACGCGCGGCCCGAAACGGGTGAAGTCGAAACCGTATTCGCCTGTGCTGGCGTCCGGTGGCGTCGCGCTCCAAGGAGGGGGCAGGTGATCATAGCAGCCGCCGTGCTCATCGTAGGTAATGATCAGCAGCGTCTTGTTCCAGAGTGGGCTGTTGCGCAGGGCGTAGTAAACATCGTGAATCAGTTGTTCTCCCAGTGCGACGTCGGCAACCGGGTGCTGGCTGTTGCCATCTTCACCCCAACTGGGTTCAAGAAACACATACGACGCCAGTGTACCGTTGCGCGCCGCCTGCTGAAAATCGCTGAATACGCCGAAGTGACTATCATCAGCCTGTTGGGTATCAGGGAAATTGTGGCGGGTTAGTGGCGGTTGGTCATAACCGTAGATAGACCATGTAATGTCAGACTGACTGAGCCTGCCAAAAATGGAAGGGCAGGTATAGCTCTTGGTATTGTCATTCATATGTCCTTGAGAGGTCGCTGCCGAAACAAACGCCCGGTTGGGTAACGTTTCGGTGGGTACTGAACCGTACCAGTGGTCGCAAACGGCATAACCTGTTGCCAGTGCACAGAGCACCGGGAGCGCCTGTGGGGTAAAGCAACCCATGATATTGCTGGCTTGGGTACCCGGCAGGATTTTCCAGCCGCTTTCCTGCGATTGCCTGCCCAGTGTGTAGGCGTAGTCGGTAACGAATCCTTGATTGCTGTTGGATGGCAGCGCGCTGGGCGCATGAATATCGCCAAACAGTTGGGAATTTGTCGCATAATACCCTTCGCCGGGGTCAGAACCCGGCATGAAATAGGCATTAGGCGTATCCGGCGTAATTTTAAATACCTGGACTGGATTGCCGTTACTGTCTGGATTGGTTTCATTCCCGGTTAAACCGGCAAAAGGGTGGCCGAGTGGAGAAAGGTTATTTTTGTCAGTATAAAGAAATCCTAGCATATGATCGAACGAGCGGTTTTCCAGCATTAATATGACAATATGCTCAATATTCGATAATCCAGTATTGATCATGGCAACCTCTTAGCAGTTCGTGATATTAAAGTGATTAAATATCAAATGATTACATTGATTAGGTGTGTGGGCTTGGTGTAGGTGTTGTGAAGCCAATTGGAACAATTATATGAATGGGAGGGTTTTTCTTTATACTGTGTATCGATAATTTAGCCCTGAGAATTCATCTGTCAAATTTTAAATAAAATAATATATAGCAGTGTCTATTTTTATGAAAAATCTGAAATGGGTAATCTGGTGGCTTTATTTAAGAAAGTTAATACGAAATAGTTATTATCGGATGATTCTGGTAGTAAAAAGATCGCATTATTTATTTTTATGCTAGTCGCCGTATTATTGCTGGTATGTTATTTTTCACCATGGTGATTAGGTAGCGGGTGATACGTTTGCGTAGGTGTTGTCACCCTGTGGCATGTTCTCGCTGTGATCGTCTCTTGATATCAATTTTTGACAACACAGGATAAGGATATCATCGTAAGCGTGTTGCACCATAATGGCCGGAAAAACGTTACCGGGAAACAGAACTACCGAGGGAAACTATGCTACTGGTGATGTTGAGCGGCTTGCTGCTGTCGTTGTCGCTGTGTCTGGACTTGGGAATCGTCAATACGGCGATTATTAATCGTGGTATCCGTGATGGTGCAGGTGCAGCATTCTTTATTGGTTTGGGTTCCTGCTTTGGCGATATGGTTTACGCCACGTTGTCGGTGCTGGGAATGGCGGTGATTTTCAACTATACGCCGGTACGTTGGCTGTTGTGGATTGGCGGTGGCGGTGTATTACTGTGGCTGTCGTTTAGTATGGCGCGTAGCGCCTGGCGTGATTACCGCCAGCATCGTGGCTTGTCGGTTGATACCACTAGCGCATTTTCATCGTGTGCGTCGGCTCCTGCTAGCCGCAATTTTATTAGCGGAATGGGAATGGCGCTGGCATCGCCCAGCGCATTGCTGTGGTTTGCGGCGGTTGGTGGGACGTTGATTGCCCAGGCCACCGATGGTTCTGCCAGACAGATAGCACTGTTTCTTGGTGGGTTTTTCATTGGCGGCGTACTCTGGACGCTGTTCATGGCGCTGCTTATCAAATATGGTCGCGGTGCGTTAAAAGGCCGATTGTCGTTTTACTGCAGTGCGGTGTCCGCCGTGTTATTCGCCGTGTTTGCTGTTCAGGTGATCGTAAATGGATATCAAACGCTGCTGGTGCCCATAGGGTGAATCGACTGCTCAAAACGCACTCAGTAAGACCGTGTTTTATCTTGCTCGCCAGACAGATGACGCTATAATGCCACTCACTTTCTGCGCGGGCGTAGTTCAATGGTAGAACGAGAGCTTCCCAAGCTCTATACGAGGGTTCGATTCCCTTCGCCCGCTCCAAAGACATACTTCTCTCCGTGCTTTCAAGCTTTCAATTCTGTTTTTTATTCCTCTATATCTTGAAATGATTTTTTATTTATCAGTGCGTTGTTTCGGATACAAGGAATGGCAGGTGCTGTATCGGTAGTTTTAAAAAGATACCAGTCACTTCAAAAGAAACTAACTCCCTAAAAGAAACGATATGCGCTATGGTAAGCAGGTATACCGAATAAGACGTTAACCGATATAACAGAGGTCACAGGATGCCTGAATTTAATGTCTATAGTAAAACCTGCCCGGCACGTGTGGTGCTGGATCGTTTGTCTAATAAGTGGTCACTACTGATTCTGGATCGTCTGGCGTGTGAACCGGTACGGTTTAATCAACTAAGACGTGATATTGAAGGGGTATCGCAGAAAGTATTGTCACAGACGCTAAAGCACCTGGAACGCGACGGTATGATTCATCGGCAGGTGTTTGCTACCGTGCCGGTGACGGTGGAATACTCAATTACGACACTTGGCAAAACGCTGGTTAAAACCGTACACGAACTGACCCACTGGGCGGAGCGAAATATTGATGAGGTCATGCTTGCCCAGCAGCGATATGATGAGCTCAATTCTGCTGCTACAGCGGTGTAGCGATGCTCTTCTAAAAGGTTAATGCAGCCTGAAAGAAAGCGAGCAGTGTTTATCGTTTCTGTTGTATTTCGATAATAACCTTATTTATTAATATGTTATATTTGTGGTTGAATCTATAGCCTTGACCTATTGAGTAAGAGTAATAATTATTATTTATTACGCCATGATTCGTGCTGTAAGAAGGTAAAGAGCGAGCATGGTGTAAATTTTCAGTTTGGGTTTAGGGGTAAATCACAATACCGCTACACCTCCTTTGTTGTGACATGTAAAATGTGCAACTTCTTTTTCCTTTTTCTGACTATATTTCCAGCAAAATCGCACGTGCAACGACAAGTTGAAGGCAGTAGCTACCTTTGGACTGAATCCCAAGGGCGGTAGCTTGCCTGAATTTTGTTCATATCAAGTCAGAGTATAGTTAGGTTGAGCCGTCGAATATTTCGCTTTTTGGATGTAACATTATGAAAATATTAGTAACAGGTGGGGCTGGGTTTATCGGATCAGCCGTTGTGCGTCACATTATAAAGAACACAGCAGATTCTGTTGTTAACGTGGACAAGCTCACGTATGCAGGTAATCTGGAGTCTCTGGCCGATGTGAGCAGTCATGAACGTTATGAGTTTAAGCATATCGATATTTGTGATGTTGTAGCGCTTAAGAGCGTGTTTGAAACCTGTCAGCCTGATGTGGTTATGCATTTAGCGGCTGAATCGCATGTTGACCGTTCGATTGATGGTCCTGCTGCTTTTATCGAAACGAATATCGTTGGTACCTATACGCTGCTTGAAGCAGCACGTGCTTACTGGAGCAATCTGGAGCCAACCCAAAAATCGGCTTTCCGCTTCCATCATATCTCGACGGATGAAGTCTATGGCGATCTAGAGGGAACCGATTCTCTATTTACTGAAACGACGCCATATGCCCCCAGTAGCCCTTATTCCGCGTCTAAAGCATCGAGTGATCATTTAGTACGAGCCTGGCTGCGAACCTATGGATTACCAACGATCGTCACCAACTGTTCCAATAACTATGGTCCTTACCACTTTCCGGAAAAGCTGATTCCATTAATGATACTGAACGCGCTGGAAGGAAAAGCGTTGCCAGTATATGGCGATGGTATGCAAATTCGAGACTGGCTGTTTGTTGAGGATCATGCCCGTGCGCTTTATCAGGTGGTGACTGAGGGCGTCGTTGGTGAAACCTATAATATTGGTGGGCATAACGAAAAAGCCAATATTGATGTCGTAAAAACTATCTGTGCTTTGCTGGAGGAGTTGGTTCCGCAAAAACCGTCGGGTATCAGTGCTTATCAAGATCTGATTACTTATGTGAAAGATCGTCCAGGCCATGATGTGCGTTATGCTATTGATGCTGGCAAGATTGGTCGTGAGCTTGGTTGGAAACCACAGGAAACTTTTGAAAGCGGTATTCGTAAAACGGTGGAATGGTACCTCAATAACCGCTCATGGTGGAGCAGGGTGCTGGATGGTTCTTATAGCCGTGAGCGTTTGGGGAGTGTAGAAAAATAATGAAAGGTATTATCCTCGCAGGTGGTTCCGGTACTCGGTTGTATCCTTTAACCCGAGGTGTATCCAAGCAATTGTTGCCGATCTACAATAAACCGATGATTTATTATCCGCTATCTACACTGATGTTAGCCGGAGTCCGTGATGTATTAATTATCACTACACCTGAAGATAACGAAGGGTTTCGGCGTTTGCTGGGTGATGGCAGCAATTTCGGCATCAATATTGATTATGCGGTTCAGCCTAGTCCAGATGGATTGGCTCAGGCATTTATTATTGGTGACTCATTTATTGGCAATGAACGTTGTTGCCTTGTTCTGGGGGACAATATCTTTTACGGTCAATCCTTCAGCAAGATGCTAAAAAATGCTGTAGATAAAGCAGTGGGTGCTACAGTATTCGGCTATCAAGTTAAAGACCCGGAGCGTTTTGGCGTTGTAGAGTTTGATGCTGAAATGAAAGCCATTTCCATTGAAGAAAAACCGAGTAAGCCCAAATCCAATTATGCTGTTACTGGGTTGTATTTTTATGATAATCGCGTAGTTGAGTTCGCCAAACAGGTTAAACCATCCCATCGTGGTGAATTGGAAATTACTTCAATTAACCAAATGTATATGGAGGATGGGTCGCTTAGCGTCGAATTATTTGGTCGTGGTTTTGCCTGGCTAGATACTGGAACGCATGAGAGCCTGCATGAAGCGTCATCCTTTGTGCAAACTATTGAGAATGTCCAGGGATTGAAAGTGGCTTGCCTGGAAGAGATTGCCTGGCGAAATGGTTGGATGTCTAATCAAGAGTTGATTGCACTGGCAGAACCGATGCTGAAGAACGAATATGGTCAATATCTGATGGGGTTGATCAAGTAATTGATGCCAGGAAAATATAATGAAAGTATTAATTGTCGGTAGTAATGGGCAGGTAGGGAGTTGTTTAGTTTCTCAATTGTTGGGCAAAGCGCATGTACTGGCTGTTGACCGTGAGCAGCTGGATATAACTGATAAGGGGGCAGTATTTCATACTATCAGTCAATTCCGTCCTGATTATATCGTCAATGCAGCAGCACATACTGCTGTAGATAAAGCTGAGAATGAAATTGAACTTTCCTATGCCATTAACCGTGATGGGCCAGCTTATCTGGCTCAGGCTGCAAGCGAAATTGATGCGGTTTTTTTACATATTTCTACTGATTATGTTTTCGATGGTGAAAGTCAGACAGAATATGATGAAAGCATGCCAACTGCGCCTCATGGCATATATGGAAAAAGTAAACTTGCTGGGGAGCACGTTGTTGCAGATTTAACAGAGAAATTTATTATCTTGCGGACTGCATGGGTTTTTGGTGAGCATGGACACAATTTTGTAAAAACTATGCTTCGGCTCGGTGCTACACGAGATGCTCTCAATATAGTTAGCGATCAGGTCGGTGGGCCAACCTATGCTGGTGATATTGCGGCAGCATTAATCAAGATAATTAGTTATATTGAAAATGGTGGAAAGCCGGGATGGGGGATATATCATTTTTCCGGAATGCCGCATGTTAGCTGGTTTGATTTTGCGGCTCAAATATTTCAGAAGGCTAAAGAAAGCAACGTTCTTGTTAGTATTCCCACGTTATTGCCTATTCTAACATCTGCTTATCCCACACCAGCCAAAAGGCCGTCTAACTCTCGATTAAACTGTGAGAAAATAAGAAAGCAGTTCGATATTGAACCTAGCAACTGGCAACTGGCACTGGATAATATTCAAGCATATAAGTGACATTATGAAAGTTATTGAGACAAATATTCCAGATGTGAAAATTATTGAACCAACGGTGTTTGGTGATGAACGCGGTTTTTTCATGGAGACTTGGCAACAGAAGAAATTTGAAGATCTGGTTGTTGGTCATACATGTAATTTTGTGCAGGATAACCATTCTAAATCCAGTAAAGGTATTTTACGCGGGTTACACTATCAGACCGAAAACACTCAAGGGAAACTAGTTAGAGTTATTAGTGGTGAGGTCTTTGATGTCGCAGTTGATATGCGAAAAAATTCCCCAACACTTGGTCAGTGGGTTGGTATATATCTTTCTGCTGAGAATAAACGTTTACTATGGATTCCTGAAGGGTTTGCTCATGGGTTTTATGTGACAAGTCCTGAGGCTGAATTTGTTTATAAGTGTACTGATTATTATAACCCTAAAGCAGAGTGTTCATTGTTGTGGAATGATGCTGATATTAATATAGAATGGCCTTTTTCGGAAAATAATACTCCTTTTTTATCAGATAAGGATAAAAATGGTAAACTTTTTATAGAGTGTGAAACGCTGTAACGATTGAGATATAAACGATATTTTTCTCGATAGTATAATTATTGGGGGTTTATGAGAGTTCTAATAATTAGATGTGTGAGCTCTTGTTGTGCGAATATTATCTTGATTTATTCTGGGTATTAATAAACCCTATAATAAAACTCACTGATCGAAATAAAACCAGTTTGGCTCGTCATAACGGGTTTATTGAGTGCTTTAACAAAATACTGCGAATAGAAATACGCGATATGTATCTGTTCAGAACTTTGTCTAAAGTACGAGAACTAACAGCAGAGTTGGTGTACAGAATATAACGAGGAACGCCCACATAGATAACTGGATGATATGCTAGCGGTTATCTATGAGAGGTAAAAATTGGCTGAAGCCCTTCATTGGCAAAAAACGGATGGATTACAGGTCAATGTGCTGAAAGGAGAGATGAGTCTCGTTGGGCCGCGTCCTTGTTTGTTTAATCAACAAGAGCTAATTGCCGAACGTCAGGCGCGTGGTGTCTTTGATGTATTGCCGGGAATTACTGGGCTGGCACAGCTTAATGCCATCGACATGTCTACACCACAGAAACTGGCGGAGTGTGATCAGCGGATGATCCAGACTCTATCAGTGAAGCATTACTTCACTTATCTGGTGCAAACGGTGGTCGGTAAAGGTTCCGGTGATCGGGTGAGTTGATAAAAACGATGCCGGTGGGGCGGCATCGTTACGTTACTGCGCTACATCATGTTCAGGAATTACTTTATCGGGGCCAGCGCCGTCTGGTCCACATAGGGTTTCATGATAGTGTCGGCTTCCTGCTGAGCGGCTTTGGCGGCGGCTTCCGGCGTTACCTTCTCATCATTCACCACAGCGGCTAACTGATTTTCCATTGCCTTGCGCACCGCTACGGTTTCATAAGTGGAGTACCACGGGTGGGCGTACTTCAGTTGTTCCAGCGCGATGGCGGCACGCGGGTCTTTCTCCAGATACGCTTTCATTTCCGGGGTGTCGTACGCCGTCTTACGTGGTGAGAAATAGCCGGTAAAACGGCTCCAGGCGCCGTTGATCTGCGGGCTGACCAGATAGCTCAGGAACTGGTAAGCTGCCTTTTTCTGCTCATCAGAGATACCTTTGAAACTCACCAGACTGGCGCCGCCTATTGGCACCGCACGCTGCTCTTTGGCAGGCAACATTGCCACGCCCAATTCAAAGTCTTTGGTATTTTCACGCATAAAGCCCAGCGCGCCGGTACTCAGCATCGCCATACCCAGTTTGCCGGAGAAGAAGGCGGCGCTAATCTGCTTAGAATCCAGCACGCCGGACGGCATCACTTTATCTTTGTAGATCAGGTTCTGCCAGAAACGCAGCGCGCCGATAGTCGTCGGGGTGTTGTAATAGATTTCGCCCGGATAGTCCTCGTTGAAGTAATTGCCACCGTTGGCGCGTACCAGCGAGGAGAAAATCCAGCCGCCGTAGTCGTCATTGGTGGACGGCAGCATGATGCCCCACTGGCCTTTGCTCTGGTCGGTCAGCTTTTTGGCGTCTGCCAGCAGCTCCTGCCAGGTTTGCGGCGGCTGTGCGATACCGGCTTTTTCGAACAGAGTCTTGTTGTAATAGAGAATCGGTGTCGAATTGTGGAACGGAATCGCGTACGTCACCCCCATCACCTGGGCGTTTTTGTGCATGGCAGGCCAGAATTCGTTGGTTAAAAACGTACCGGCTTTTTCGTTGCCGAATTTGAACAGTTCGTTCATCGGCAGGATTTCATTTTTCAGAGCCAGATCGGTCGTGAAGTTGGCGGACATAATCACCAGCGCAGGCGGTTGACCGGCTTTTTGCGCTGCTTCCGCTTTCATTTTAGTGGTGTCGTAGTTACCGGTAAAAATCCCCCGTACTTCTACATCTTGCTGAGAACTGTTGAATTCTTTGATGATGCGGGTCATTTCCATCGTCAGTTTGCCGTCTACCGGGGCTGGAAACATGAAATCGATGCTCTGTTTGGCCAGCGCTGAACCGGTGAAGGCCAGCGTGATGCCGAGGGTGAGCGCCTGCAACCGCTGTTTCAGGGGCTTATGCATGGGTGGTCTCCTGGTATAAGTTCTGCTGTGTATCAGCATGAAAAAGATGAACATCAAAAGGTGAAAAACTGAGGTTGACGGTGACGCCAACCATCGGTGTATCGCCGCGATTTTTGCGACTGTAGCGTAATTCGCCGATTGGCGTGTTGATGTGCAGCAGATAGTCTGCCCCCATCAATTCTCGTTGTGTCACGGTACCCGTCAGGCGTAGTGACTGGTGACAGCTTTGTTGACCTTCAGTGAGGTGTTCCGGGCGAATACCGAAAAACACTTGTTGCAGATGGCTGGCATGTGGCGGTAAGGGAAGCTTCTCTTCACCCATCTGTACCGCACCGTCGGAGCAAGGTAGGGGGAGGATATTCATGGCAGGTGAGCCGATAAAGCTTGCCACGAACAGATTGATTGGGAATGCGTAGAGTTGTTCCGGTGTGCCGATCTGCTGGACTTTGCCGTGGTTCATGACCACGATGCGATCCGCCATCGACATGGCTTCTATCTGGTCGTGGGTGACGTAAACGGTGCTGGTTTTGAGCTGCTGATGTAGCGCCATAATCCCGTCGCGGACTTCGGTGCGCAGCCGGGCATCCAGATTGGACAGCGGTTCATCCATCAGAAACAGTTTCGGGTTGCGTACGATGGCACGTGCCATTGCCACTCGCTGACGCTGGCCGCCGGACAACTTGCCCGGTTTGCGATCCAACAAGGTATCCAGTTGCAGCAACTGCGCCACTTTTTCCAGCCGGGGCTGCCAGCTTGCTTTGGGTTCATGGCGAATTTGCATACCGAAGGTAATGTTGTCTTTTACCGTCAGATGTGGAAATAGCGCATAGTTCTGAAAGATCATCGCAAAATTACGCTCGCGTGGCGACTGGGCGGTGATGTTATCGCCGTCCAGCCAAATCTCGCCGTCGCTTACGGTTTCCAGCCCGGCCAGCAGGCGCAGCAGGGTACTTTTGCCGCAGCCAGATGGTCCCACCAACACCAGAAATTCGCCGTCGGCGATCTCCAGCGACAGCGATTGCAGCGCCGGTTTGTTGTCAAATTGCTTGCTGACGTTGTGCAGTCGTAACATGGCCATTAACGTTCATCCACCGGGCAACTGATGTTTTCGTCGTACAGCCACGGGCCGGCGTAATGCGATAGCGGGTGCAGGTAACTGACCCACTGTTGGTCTACCTGACGGTGCATCAGGCAGGCTGGAGGCGACATGTCGTAGTAGGGGCGGGTGTCTTCGTGGTAGTAGGGCACCTGATGGACCGTACCCGGTATGGTAGCGATGATCGCCTGACGGTACTGCGTCATGATAAGACAATGGTTGTGACCGCAAAAAATACGCACCAGTGATGGGAAACGCTCTACCAATTCCAGCAGACGATGCCCGTTCTCGCAGGCGATGCGATCCATCTGGGCGGAACCGAGCGCGAGCGGTGGATGATGCATGAACACCGCGGCGGGTTTGTCATCACGCATCAGTTGTGCTTCCAGCCAGGCCAGCGTCTCTTCCGTCAGCCAGCCTTTGGACGTTCCCGCGCGGCTGGAGTCAATGAACAGCAACCGCGTGGCGAAATCATCAACCGCGTAGCGCATATTCTGCGGATCGTTGCCCAGTTGCGGGCACAGCGGTTGCAAGTACTCCAGAAAATGGGTTTTATCGTCGTGATTGCCGGGAATGATGTACAGAGGATAGTTGAGGCTACCCAAAATCTGGCGGGCTACCTGATATTCCGACGGACGACCACAGTTGACGATATCGCCGCTCACTACCACTGCGTTCGGGCGCTCGGTGAGGGCGTTAAGTTGTGACACCACATCGGCGTTACCGGCATTGATGTCGATGAAACCGTAAAGTTTTTGCCCTGTGCTTCGAAAGTGAGTATCTGAAATTTGTGCTAACAGCATGAAGAACCCCTTATTTTATCCCCGAAAAACCAAAGCTTCTCAGGAACTGTTTTTGGAAAACGATAAACGCCAGCATTAACGGCAGGCATACCATCAGCGTGCCAGCGCTGATCATTCCCCACTGCCCACCGGATTCAGCGCCCATGGCGAATGACACCAGCCCGACCGTCAAAACCTGTTTGTCAGGGTCGTTAAGCATCATTAGCGGCCACAGGTATTCGTTCCAGTGATAGGTTATGCTGACGGTGGCGAACGCCAGAATAGAAGGCCATGACATGGGCAGCAGCACACGGAAGAGCACCTGCCACCAGCGACAACCCTCCATCAGCGCGGCTTCTTCCATCTCTTTAGGAATGGACAGAAACGCCTGACGCATCAGAAATACGCCAAATGCCGAGGTGAAATAGGGCATCATCACACCGGTCAGCGTATTGAGCAGACCGAATGCCTTCAGCGTCATCATATTGGGCACCATCATTGCTACCGGCATGATCATCAACTGCACCAGAAACAGCAGAAATAGTGTCTGCTTGCCGCGAAACTCGTGACAGGCGAAGACGTAACCCGCGGTGGTGATGGTCAGCAACTGAACGAAAAAGGTACCGAAAGTAAAGAAAATGGTGTTGGCGTACAGGCTTATCCAGTCGGCGCTCTGCCAGGCGTCGCGGAAGTTATCCAGCGTCAGCGGCCAGCGTGGTAACAGCGATGCCATGCCTGTACCAAAGGTGGTGGCGCTAAAGGCTGACGAGAGCATCCAGATAAACGGGCTTATCCACAGCAACGCGGCGCAGATCATCAGCAGGCTGAGGGTGACACGGCACGACTGACGCCAGCGCAGCCAGGCTGGCAAGGGCACTCCTGTGGAGCAGACCACCGTAGGGGAAATTTCAACGCTCATAATGCGCCCCTTTCTCAAGTACTTTCAGGTTAATCAACGAGAAGACGAACAGCCCGGCCAGCGTCAGAAAGGTGGCGGCGGAGGCTTTGCCGAGGTCGTGGGTGTCCCAGGCCAGATTCTGGATGTAATACAGCAGCACCGTGGTGGCGTTATCCGGCCCGCCGTGGGTCATCACCGCCACGTGGTCAATTTGGGTGATGGAGTAAATCAGTGCCGTGGTGATGACGAAGCTCAGCGTCGGGCGTAGCAGCGGCAGCGTGACCCGGAAAAATACTTGCGTTGGTGTGGCGCCTTCCATGATGGCGGCTTCGCGGGTGGATGGCGGAATGCTTTGCAACCCAGCCAGAAAGAACAGCATGTAGTAACCAGCGAATTTCCATACGCCAATCAGCGCAAGTGCCAGCAGCGCGCTATTGCTGCGGCCCAGATAGTTGTTGTTCATTGGCCCGAACAGCTTGGCCAGATAGTAATCCAGCAGGCCGATGCCGGGCATAAAGATAAACAACCACAACGCGGCGGCGCTGACCATCGGAATAATCATCGGAAAGAAGAAAGCGGTGCGCAGCCAACGATTGACCGCATGGTTTTCCCACAGCGCTACCGCTAACACCAGCGCCAGCACCACACCGGGGATCACCGTCAACAGGATATAGATCAGGTTGTTGAGCAGTGCGCGCCAGAATACGGCGTCATCCAACAGACGAATAATATTTCCCAGTCCAACGAAAGGGGCGTCCGCGCCGATCATGCGGGTGTCGAACAGGCTGTCATAAACGGATCGCAATAGCGGAAAATAAGTAAATAACAACAGAAACAACAAAGAAGGCGACAGAATCACCCAGGGGAGCCAGTTTTTTTGCATGGTGATAGTTTTCGCATGGTGATGGTTAATGCCAGTCAACAGATTTCGGTAAAAATGAAAGGCATATGCTGCGCAGGGAATACTGCAAGGGCATGGCAGATGGGTGACGATTTGGTGACGATAATTTCCAGAAAATAAAGCTGGCGCTGATGGTTTGTACTACGGTGGGGGAAACGTGTTGGATGCGTGTTGGTAGTTTTTTTATGGGGGGCCACCCGGAAACGCGATCTCTTAGTTCTTTGTTAAATCA
>NZ_JAAVXH010000005.1:0-375 GCF_012273755.1 Dickeya sp. CFBP 2040 | reverse complement strand
GCGTTCTTGTTAGCGACTGCCACGGTCGTTTTATTAAACCCGCGCCGTTCCTTCAGCTGGTTAACCCACTGATGCAGGCAACCATCATTGTTATTCGTGGCAACTCTGACGACAGCGCGGGCACCATGAATAAAAAGTGTCCGCAAATGCTTGTCGCCTTTTTTCGTCATATTCATCAGCACCTGCTTGTCGCCACTCGAGTGTTGTCGTGGAACCAGACCAAGCCATGCGGCAAAGTGACGACCATTTTTAAATTCAGTTCCTTTGCCAATCGCGGCAATAACAGCCGTGGCTGTTTTAGGACCAATACCTTTAACTTTGGCAATGCGCTGACAGGCTTCTGATTGCCTGAACACAACATCAATTTCTTTATCA
>NZ_JAAVXH010000004.1:0-1438 GCF_012273755.1 Dickeya sp. CFBP 2040 | reverse complement strand
GCGGTGGAATTCAGGGTATTAATGGTGGTCATAAGACGTCGCTCCTGTCCGTCCGCTGTCACGTGGTCGCTTTCGCCTGCTCCGCCCGCAGCGCCAGCGCGTTCAGTAACGGGCGCAGCGCCTCCTGCTGCCGGGTGATATCATCATCACTGCCGCCCTGCTGGATCAGCGTCATCAGTTGCGAGGCATAGCCATCCGGCAGTTGCGCTTCTTCTATCGCCGGCAGCGACTGGTAGTAATCCAGTATCGATTTATAGGTACTGGCCGATACCCGTCCTTTACTGTTGTATTCTTCCATGATCCTGGCAACCACCCCTCTGGCCCAGGCTGCGTACTGCTCATACGACTCATGCCAGGCAGCACGGCGCTCATTAACGGTAAACGCCCCGCTGTCGTCATAGGTGATCAGCGCCAGTTGCTCGCGGGACAGACCTTTAAACGGATTGGGTCCTTTACCATTAAGCAGATCAGTAGCCTGCTTTGCCTGCGCCAGCCGCTGCGGGTCCACTGAATCCGGCACTTCGGCGTCATAGGCGGCCTTGTTCTGGTTGTAACCGGGTCCCAGCAGTTTATCGAGGGTCGCATCGGCTATCGCCGCCAGACCACGCCGGTCAGTGCCGGCGTCGCGGGCGGCGGCACGTATCGCCGCCTCACTGAGCAGCCGCGCCATACCGGAGAGCTGCGCCCCGCCATTGCCGGGTGCCTGCGCGGCGCTCGCCGGTTCAGCGGCAACGGGTGCCGCCGCTGACGGGCGGGCCGGCGCGGTAGCCTGACCATACGCCGCCACGCTGGAATTCAGGGTGTTAATGGTGGTCATAAGACGTCGCTCCTGTCCGTCCGCTGTCACGTGGTCGCTTTCGCCTGCTCCGCCCGCAGCGCCAGCGCGTTCAGTAACGGACGCAGCGCCTCCTGCTGCCGGGTGATATCATCATCACTGCCGCCCTGCTGAATTAGCGTCATCAGCTGCGAGGCATAGCCACTCGGCAACCGAGCTTCTTCTATCGCTGGCAGCGACTGGTAGTGATCAAGCATCAATTTATAGGTACTGGCCGATACCCGCCCTTCGCGCTCATCTTCCGCTTTCATTTTGGCAAACATTGCTTCGCTCCAAGCTTTTTCCCGGTAATATGTTTCTTCCCAGGCGGCCCGGCGCTCATTAACGGTAAACGCCCCGCTGTCGTCATAGGTGATCAGCGCCAGTTGCTCGCGGGACAGACCTTTAAACGGATTGGGTCCTTTACCATTAAGCAGATCAGTAGCCTGCTTTGCCTGCGCCAGCCGCTGCGGGTCCGCTGAATCCGGCACCTCGGCGTCATAGGCGTCTTTATTCTGGTTGTAACCGGGTCCCAGCAGTTTATCGAGGGTCGCATCGGCTATCGCCGCCAGCCCACGCCGGTCGGTGCCGGCATCGCGGGCCGCGGCGCGTATCGCCGCCTCA
>NZ_JAAVXH010000003.1:0-40735 GCF_012273755.1 Dickeya sp. CFBP 2040 | reverse complement strand
AAGTATAAATAACGACACCTTATTTGCAAATAAATAACGTATTTTGTTGTTAAATATTTCTTTTTGTTTTTATTATTATTTTTTTAAAATTATATTTTTTTAAATCAAGTTTAGAATATTTATAATTTAATTATTTCCCTGCTTCCAATATAACTACTCTGTTGATTTTCAATAGAGTACGGCGAAAAGTCTTTCGGGATCACGATATAACAATAAGGCACAGTAATATTATGTGTAAGTGGGTGTTTGGGTAACAGGGGCAAAAACGAATAGGGATAATAACTGCGAAAATCACGCAGTTATCACCGATGAGTGAGCGGAAAAAATGCGGCATCCTGCACCGGGAGGTGGTCTCCCGGCGGATTGTGGGGGGATTAATCGATTAACTGGTATTTTTCTGACAAGACATGCGCCAGGTGTTTGAACATGTTGAATACTGCGGTGGTTTTGTGCGTTGGCAAACCATCATTATCGAGAAAGTATTCGCCACGGAATACCAGCACGCCATTTTTCTGTTCCACCGCATTAGCCACCATGCCATGCAAGTAGTCTTCGTGCTGCTGAATCAGCGCATTGGCTTCCTGCAGCAGGGCTTCACGGCCAATCGGCGTTTTTTCTTCATTTATGTGTGTAAAACCAGACATGGAATTTCTCTCCTGCAAATACCCCTTGCTTTGATAGCGTTATTGTACCGCCGGAACATAAATTATCGCAAACCGACTGATTTTTAGTCGTGTGTCTGCCGATAAACACAAGATGGTCCATTGGCGAAAAGGCGTTTTACATGCTAATTAGGTTGCGTGGTGTTATTTATCAGGTAGAGTGTGGGATTTTGCACCGTCCGGCGGAATGATGGTGTTGCACTGGGACGGAGCCGGTGATCGCCTGAAGCGGTGCAGTAAAAATAATCCTGAATGATCATAGGGTTGCGACGCTGCTAATGCGTGTGACGCGCCGTCGCAGCGCTAAAAAAACGATTTTCCCGCAACCATGATGGTTCAGGCTACGCCGGCTGGAAAGCCAGAGAGAATAACTGAGAAAGTTTTTTCTTTTTTTAAAGAATTCAGTAGGTAACAGTATATTATGGGTAAAGCTCTCGTTATCGTCGAGTCCCCGGCAAAAGCCAAAACGATTAATAAGTATCTTGGCAATGACTACGTGGTGAAATCCAGCGTGGGGCATGTACGTGACTTGCCGACCAGCGGTTCAGGTTCCACAACTAAGAAAGGCGTTGAGGCCAACGGCGAGAAAGCCAAAAAAGCAGTTAAGAAAGATGAAAAAACTGCGCTGGTTAACCGTATGGGGGTAGACCCGTATCACGGCTGGCAGGCCCATTACGAGATCCTGCCTGGCAAGGAAAAAGTGGTATCGGAACTGAAAACGCTGGCGCAGAACGCCGATCATGTCTATCTCGCAACCGACCTTGACCGCGAAGGGGAGGCCATTGCATGGCACCTGCGGGAAATTATCGGTGGCGATGACAAGCGTTTCAGTCGTGTGGTGTTCAATGAGATTACTAAAAATGCTATTCGTCAGGCGTTTGATAATCCAGGTGAACTGAATATCAACCGTGTCAATGCCCAGCAGGCGCGCCGTTTTATGGATCGTGTGGTGGGGTACATGGTGTCGCCGCTGCTGTGGAAAAAAATTGCCCGCGGTTTGTCAGCCGGGCGAGTGCAGTCGGTGGCAGTGCGTCTGGTCGTGGAGCGTGAACGCGAAATCAAAGCGTTTGTACCGCAAGAGTATTGGGAATTACATGCTGACCTGATGACGAGCGCGGATATCGCATTGCAAATGCAGGTTACGCATCACAATGGTAAACCGTTCCGGCCAGTAAATCAGGTACAGTCGCAGGCCGCGGTCGCGTTGCTGGAAAAAGCCAGCTATGTGGTGGCGGAACGCGAAGACAAACCCACCAGCAGCAAGCCGGGCGCTCCGTTTATTACGTCTACGTTGCAGCAAGCCGCCAGCACCCGCCTGGGCTTTGGGGTGAAAAAAACCATGATGATGGCGCAGCGCTTGTATGAAGCTGGCCATATCACCTATATGCGAACCGACTCCACCAACCTGAGCCAGGATGCGCTGGCGATGGCGCGTGGTTATATCCAGGGTGAGTTCGGTAAGCGTTATCTGCCGGATGCGCCCAATCTCTACACCAGTAAGGAAAATTCACAGGAAGCGCACGAAGCTATTCGACCTTCTGACGTTAGTGTATTGGCCGAACAACTCAAAGACATGGAAGCTGATGCGCAAAAACTGTATCAACTGATTTGGCGACAGTTTGTGGCTTGTCAGATGATGCCAGCCCAATACGACTCCACCACACTGGTAGTGAGTGCCGGTGATTATCAATTGCGCGCCAAGGGGCGAACCCTGCGTTTTGATGGCTGGACCAAAGTGATGCCTGCGCTGCGTAAGAGCGATGAAGATCGCACCTTGCCAGCGGTAGACGTGGGGCAATCTTTGTCGCTGGAAAAACTGTTGCCAAGCCAGCACTTTACCAAACCGCCAGCGCGTTACAGTGAAGCGTCGTTGGTTAAGGAGTTGGAAAAGCGTGGTATTGGCCGACCGTCGACGTATGCCGCTATTATCTCCACCATTCAAGATCGTGGTTATGTGCGGGTGGAGAATCGCCGTTTCTATGCGGAAAAAATGGGTGAAATCGTTACTGATCGGCTGGAAGAGAACTTCCGCGAGCTGATGAACTACGATTTCACCGCCCGTATGGAAAATAGCCTCGATTTGGTAGCGAATAGTCAGGCCGAATGGAAGGCCGTGCTGGATGAGTTCTTCGCCGAGTTCAGTAAACAGCTGGAAACTGCCGAGATGGAGCCTGATGAGGGGGGAATGAAGCCGAACCAGGTGGTGCTGACCAGCATTGATTGTCCAACCTGTGGCCGCAAAATGGGAATTCGTACCGCCAGTACTGGGGTATTCCTCGGTTGCTCCGGTTATGCGCTGCCGCCTAAAGAGCGTTGCAAAACCACCATCAACCTGATTCCGGAAGCCGAAGTGCTAAACGTGTTGGAGGGGGATGAGGCTGAAGCTAATGCGTTGCGCGCTCGTCGTCGTTGTGCGAAGTGCGGTACCGCAATGGACAGCTACCTGATTGATAATCAGCGTAAACTTCATGTGTGTGGTAACAACCCGTCCTGCGATGGCTATGAGATTGAGCAAGGCGAATTCCGGCTTAAAGGTTATGACGGCCCGGTGGTGGAATGCGAGAAATGCGGTTCCGAAATGCACCTGAAAATGGGGCGCTTCGGTAAATATATGGCCTGTACCGGTGAAAATTGCAGCAATACCCGCAAAATTTTGCGTAATGGTGAAGTCGCGCCGCCGAAAGAAGATCCGGTGTCGCTGCCGGAGTTGTTGTGCGAAAAATCCGATGCTTATTTTGTGTTGCGTGATGGCGCGGCTGGTGTGTTCCTGGCTGCGAATACGTTCCCGAAATCGCGGGAAACGCGTGCGCCACTGGTGGAAGAGCTGGTGCGTTTTCGTGACCGTCTGCCGGAAAAATTGCGTTATCTGGCCGATGCGCCGGTAACAGATCCGGAAGGCAACAAAACGCTGGTGCGGTTTAGCCGAAAGACCAAACAGCAGTATGTTGCTTCTGAAAAAGAAGGCAAGGCGACGGGATGGTCGGTGTTCTATGTCGATGGAAAATGGGGTGAAAGTGCCCGTTAATTAAGGCAATAATTGACTAAAGCCGTATTTTTTTCCATCGATAGGGGTTACATTACGTTAAGCCAGCCTGCACAGGCTGGCTTTTTTGATCCATCAACCATGAATATCATCCGCAGGCAGCCGATAATAAAAAGGAAATAAAAACCCATTTTCCAGTGCCAGTACTGTCTAACCAATACAGAAAATGGTTATATAAAATAAATTTTTATGATTAAGTGGCATTTGCCTGGCGAGAATCTACACCGTTGCATTGAGCTGTCACCACCTTGTCAACGCAGATAACGTCAATAGCCCAGATGCCGCCGCGAATGACATATTACGGAATGGGATAACTTATGAAACTGCAACAGCTTCGTTATATCGTTGAAGTTGTTAATCACAATCTGAACGTTTCTTCCACTGCTGAAGGGTTGTACACCTCACAGCCGGGGATCAGTAAACAGGTTCGGATGCTTGAAGATGAACTGGGTATTCAGATTTTTGCTCGCAGCGGAAAGCATTTGACTCAGGTGACGCCTGCAGGACAGGAAATCATTCGTATCGCTCGTGAGGTACTGTCCAAGGTGGATGCCATCAAGGCGGTTGCCGGTGAGCATACTTATCCTGATAAAGGTTCGTTGTATGTCGCAACCACCCATACCCAGGCGCGCTACGCGTTGCCTGAGGTGATCAAGGGATTTATCGAGCGTTATCCGCGAGTGTCGCTGCACATGCATCAGGGGTCGCCCATGCAAATCGCTGAGGCGGTAGCGAAAGGGTCGGCGGATTTCGCTATCGCTACCGAAGCGCTACATTTGTATGAAGACCTGATCATGCTGCCGTGTTATCACTGGAACCGTGCTGTGGTGGTGAAACCCGATCACCCTTTGGCGGGGAAAACCGAAATCAGTATCGAGGAACTGGCTGCGTACCCTATAGTCACGTATACCTTCGGTTTTACTGGCCGCTCTGAGCTGGATACAGCTTTCAATCGCGCTGGGCTGACACCGCGCATTGTGTTCACCGCGACGGATGCTGATGTGATTAAAACCTATGTCCGACTAGGGTTGGGTGTTGGCGTTATTGCCAACATGGCGGTAACGCCGACCAGCGATCCTGATCTGGTCGCTATCAATGCCGATAATCTGTTCAGCTACAGCACCACTAAAATCGGTTTTCGTCGTAGCACGTTTTTGCGTAGTTACATGTATGACTTTATTCATCGTTTTGCGCCGCACCTGACACGCGACGTGGTAGATAAGGCCATTTCCTTGCGTTCGAATGAAGAAATTGAAGCCATGTTTAAAGACATCACATTACCGGTGAAATAAGGCACTGGCTTTCACATCACCACATAACGCAACAAGGGCAGGTGAGAACCTGCCCTTGTGATCATGAAATCAGATAAATAAAAGGATAATCAGTTAGATATCCACCTTTTCTTTATATTCGCATAAATCTTCTATCAGGCACGCGCCACAGCGTGGTTTACGAGCAACGCAGGTATAACGACCATGAAGAATCAGCCAGTGGTGGCAGTCAACCTTGAATTCCGCCGGAACATATTTGAGTAGTTTTTCTTCTACCTGTTCGACCGTTTTGCCCGGTGCAAAGTTGGTACGATTGCAAACGCGAAAGATATGAGTATCTACTGCGATAGTGGGCCAGCCAAACGCGGTGTTCAGTACCACATTAGCCGTTTTGCGGCCCACGCCAGGCAGTGCTTCCAGCGCAGCGCGATCTTCCGGTATCTGGCCCTGATGCTTCTCCAGCAGAATGCGGCAGGTTTTGATGATGTTCTCCGCCTTGCTATTGAACAACCCGATGGTTTTGATATACGACTTTACGCCGTCAACGCCTAAATCCAACATTGCCTGCGGCGTATTCGCTACCTGATAGAGCTTTTCCGTTGCTTTGTTGACGCTGACGTCGGTCGCCTGTGCGGACAGCAGCACCGAAATGAGCAATTCAAACGGGGTGTTGAATTTCAGCTCGGTGGTCGGATGCGGGTTGCTATCCCGCAGGCGGCTAAGAATGGCAATCCGTTTCTCTTTGTTCATGTTATTCCGCTAGCGTATGCGAACCAAAGGGAGCGGGACGCACCGTACGGGTGCGCCGCTGTTTACGTCTCTCGTCAATAACGTATTTGCCGGCCAGCATCAACCCCAGCCCGATAAACGCGCCGGGCGGCAGAATCATCAACAGGAATGGCGAGTCCATATGTACGACTTCGACCCGCAGCACTCGCGCCCAACTGCCCAGCAGCAGGTCTGCGCCGTCAAACAGGGTGCCGTTGCCAAGGATTTCCCGCATTGCGCCCAGTACAAACAGTGCGCTGGTTGCGCCCAGTCCCATAAAAAGCCCATCCAGTGCCGACAGTATGACGGTATTTTTTGATGCAAACGCTTCTGCGCGCCCAATGACGATGCAGTTGGTGACGATCAGCGGGATGAAAATCCCCAGCGACTGATACAACCCATACGCGTAAGCATTAATTAGCATTTGCACGATGGTGACCACGGAGGCGATAAGCATGACGTAAATCGGAATGCGAATCTCGCCCGGTACCCAGCGGCGCAATGCGGAAACGGCAATATTGGTGCATGTCAGCACCAGCGTAGTAGCCAATCCTAGCCCGATGGCATTGGTGGCGGTAGATGAGACGGCCAGCAGTGGGCACAGCCCCAACAATTGCACCAGTGCAGAGTTGTTTTTCCACAATCCCTGCAGGGCCAGTTCTTTAGTCTGGTTCATGATTTGTCTCCACATGGCGTCAGGCTGGACAATTGCGGTGGCAAGGTTTGTAAAAACAGTGCGCTGCGTTTCACTGCATTCACCACGGCTCGCGGGGTGATGGTGGCACCGGTAAATTGGTCAAACTGGCCGCCGTCTTTTTTTACTGCCCAGCGCTTGTCCTGCGGGTCAGTGATTGTCTGACCGGTAAAACGGGTGATCCAGTCGGAAACGCGAATGTCTATCTTGTCGCCGAGACCCGGTGTTTCATGATGTTCGGTGACGCGTGTGCCCAGCACGGTACCATGAAAGTCTGCGCCAATCAGCAGATGAATCGCGCCGGAATAGCCGTCAGGCGCGATACTTTCCAACGCGGCGGCCACTGGAATGCCATCACGACGGGCGATATACACGCGATGAGGCGAGGTGGAGCCCAGCGCCGGGTTGGTCACCAGATAACATTCGCTGAGCAGATCATTGTTATAACGATCAGCAGGAAGCACCTGGTCCAGCAGTGCGCGCTGTTGCATGATGACCTGCTGTGAAATGGTTTTTTCGGTCAGATAATTGACCAGCGCCGTTAGCCCGGTGGTGAACGCAGCGAACAAGGCCAGCGTAGTGGCGTGGCGACGCATAGTGGTCAGCAGCATAATCCGTCCTTAGCGATGGCCGTAAGCGCGAGGTTTGGTGAAGTAATCAATCAACGGCACAGTAATGTTGGCTAACAGCACGGCGAAGGCCACACCGTCGGGATAACCGCCGTAGGTACGAATCGTCCATACCAGTATGCCAATCAAGGCACCGAAGATCAGGCGGCCTTTGGGCGTAGTGGAGGCTGTCACCGGGTCGGTGGCGATGAAGAACGCCCCCAGCATGGTTGCGCCGGAAAACAGATGTAGCAGCGGCGGGGCGCTGACCTCCGGATGAAGATGCCAGCCCACCAGTGCGCACAAGGACAATGCGAGCAGAAAACTGAACGGAATCTGCCAGTGAATCAGGCGTAACAACAGCATGAACAGGCCACCGGCCAGAAACGCCAGGTTAATCCATTGCCAGCCTTGTCCGGCCAGTACACCGGCAAATAACGGCTGATGCAACACCACATCAGGTTGATGGCCGCTGCGTAGCCCGGTTTTGAATGCATCCAGCGGGGTAGCCTGACTAACGCCATCAACGCCCTGAATCAGTTGCTGGATAGTTTGTCCCGCTGTTCCATGACCGGTGAAAATGGCCATCAGCGCATCCTGGAAACCGACCGGCGAGGCTTGCAGACCCTCTGGCGGTAACCAACTGGTCATCTGCACCGGAAAAGAGATCAGCAATACCACATAACCTATCATGGCCGGATTGAACGGATTTTGCCCCAGTCCACCATACAGTTGCTTGGCGATGATAATGGCGAAGGTGGTGCCTAATACCACCATCCACCAGGGGGTAAATGGTGGCAGACTGACTGCCAGCAATAGTGCCGTCAGCAACGCGGAACTGTCCTGCAGCGTTTCCATTACCGGACGTTTTCGCAATGACAATACCATCGCTTCGGTAAAGAGTGCGGTAACGCTGGCCAGCGCCAGTTGAATCAGGTTGCCGTACCCGAAAAACCAGACTTGTGCCGCGATGCCGGGCACACAGGCGATCAGAACCCAACGCATAATGGCGCGGGTGGATTGGCGGTTATGGGTGAACGGTGAGGGTGCGATTCTGAAAGCCATTTAATCCTCTTGCGACGCCAGCGTTGCGGCGGCCTTGCGAGCATTGACTCTGGCGATAGCCGCCGCAACGGCGGCTTTGCGCGGGTCGATGTTTTCGGTCTGGGTGGTATTATCTGATGAGGCTGAGAGCACCGGCTCCGGTGGCTCTGCCGCTATTGATAATGACTCGTCAGGTGACAACGTCACGTCTGCTGTGCTGGCGGACTGCGCGGCCTTGCGAGCGTTGACTCTGGCGATAGCGGCAGCAACGGCGGCTTTGCGCGGGTCCGCCTCATCGTGTGTTTCAGCCTGTCTGGTTTGAACGTGAGCCATATTTGCCGCCGCAGCAACGTTTGGCACGTCGTTTTCTGTTGTGCTCAGCGATTTTTCTGTCTGATGCTCACGTGCTTGTGCCTTGCGAGCTTCGCGGGCAGCAATCACCGCGCTGTTATCAGGCTGCTGGCCCGGTTGAATCAGGATGTCGGGTTGAGCTGCGGTTACTTGTTTGCTGCGAACCCTTTCCAGCGCCGCCATTACCGCGTCTTTGTCGGTGGCGGCTACGCTGGCGGCTGCCTGTTTATGACGTTGCTCGCGTGCCTGTTTTTCTCGTTCCAGGCGGGCCTGACGTGCATCAAAACGCGCTTTGGCTTCCGTTGCTTTACGGGATTCCAGATCCAGCGCCTGAATCTCGGCTTTTTCCTGACGGTAATACTGCACCAGCGGGATATTACTGGGACAAACGTACGCGCAGGCACCGCATTCGATGCAATCAAACAGATGATGCTGACGCGCTTTTTCGTGTTCCTGCCCACGGCTGAACCAGTAGAGTTGCTGTGGCAGCAGCCCGGCTGGACAAGCATCGGCGCATTTTCCGCAACGAATGCAGGCTTGCTCCTCTTCTTGTGCCTGAATCTCATCACGGGCGGGAGCCAGAATACAGTTACTGGTCTTGATGATCGGCACGTCCAATGCCGGCAGGGTGAACCCCATCAGCGGCCCGCCCATGACGACCATCGGCTGGGTAGTCGTGACGTGATAACCCGCGTGACGCAACAGATGACGTACCGGTGTGCCCAGTCTGGCCCAGACGTTGCCGGGCTGGCGCAATGCATCGCCGGTCAGGGTGACTACACGTTCAGTTAACGGTTCTCCATCAATCACCGCTCGTTTGATGGCATACGCGGTGCCGACATTTTGCATCAATACGCCGATAGACGCCGAATGTTTGCCGAAGGGCACCTCTTTGCCGGTCAGAATACGGGTTAACTGTTTGGCGCCGCCGGATGGGTATTTCGTGGGAATGACCCGCATTTGAATGCGTGGGTAATCCACCAGCGCCACCCGCAGAGCGGCGATGGCTTGCGGTTTGTTGTCTTCTATACCGAGCAGGATGCGTTGCGGCTGCAACAGATGGTCGAGGATATCGACTCCTTGTGCTATTTCCTGTGCGCACTCTTGCATCAGCCGGTCGTCGGCGGTGATGTAAGGTTCGCACTCGGCAGCGTTGATAATCAGGGTGTCGATGCCATGCAAGCCGCCCTGCAATTTGGCGGCGGTGGGAAAGCCAGCGCCGCCCAGCCCGGCGATGCCGGCCTGATGCAGGTGTTCAACCAATTCAGCCGGTGTTGCCTGACGATAATCAACAAGAGTGCGGCGCTCACCCCATCGGTCCTGACCGTCAGGAATGATAATGATGCTGAGTTCCGTCAAACCGGAAGGGTGGTTGCTCATGTGCTGACGAATGGCGTGCACGGTTCCGGAGGTTGGTGCGTGAACCGGCAACATTCGGCCAACGCCACGCGTCAGCGGCTGCCCACGCCGTACCGTATCACCGACCTTAACACACAGCTCGCCCTCCGGGCCGAGATGTTGCTTGAGCGGGATAATCAAATAGTCAGGCATAGGAACCTGCCGCAGCGGTACCTGACTGGACTGGGTTTTCATTTCCGGAGGATGGATTCCACCGGCAAAATCCCAGATTCTGTTTTTTCTGAAGGCGGCGAACAACTTAAACATGATTTTCGATCACACGGTTTTCCGCCTGGATGACGCGCACTGGAATGGCATCAAGATTCCATTTCCAACTGGCGGTCGTCGGGGCTAACGGTCTTAATTCAATACAATCTGTCGGGCAGGGGGCTACACACAGGTTGCAGCCGGTACACAGATCACGAATGACGGTATGGACGGCACGGGTAGTGCCGACAATGGCATCTACCGGACAGGCCTGGATGCATTTAGTACAACCGATGCAGTTGCCCTCATCAATCCAGGCGACCTGAGGTTCCGGCTGTTGCGGTACCCCGGCGTCAAGCGGTTGCGGTTCGATATTCAGGCGTTCCGCCAGCTTGAGCATCAGCGGTTCACCGCCCGGTACGCATTTGTTGATCAGCTCGTCGTTAAACGCGATAGCTTCAGCATAAGGCCGACAACCGGGATAGCCGCACTGACCGCACTGACTTTGCGGCAGCATGGCTTCCAGTTGTTCCACCACAGGATCGGCATCCACCTGGAAACGACGGGAAGCAAAACCCAGGATAAGCCCGGAGACTAACGCCAGAGCACTGAGCGCGGCGATGGCTATCCAGATTGTATTCATCACAGTTTCACCAGACCGGTAAAGCCCATAAAGGCCAGCGACATCAGACCGGCCGTCACCAGCGCAATAGACGATCCCCGGAACGGTGCCGGTACGTCGGCCACAGCGAGGCGTTCACGCAGTGCTGCAAACAACACCAGCACCAGCGAAAAACCGACGGCGGCGCTGAACCCATAGATAGTTGATTGCAAAAAGTTGTGCGACTGATTCACACTCAGCAATGCCACGCCGAGCACGGCGCAGTTGGTGGTGATCAGCGGCAGGAAGATACCCAGTAAGCGGTAGAGCGCCGGACTGGTTTTACGTACCGCCAGTTCAGTGAATTGCACTACCACGGCAAAAACCAGGATAAAGGCCAGTGTGCGCAAATAGAGCAGGTTTAGCGGCAGCAGCACGTAGGTGTTGACCAGCCAGGAGAATACTGACCCCACAGTCATCACAAATGTGGTGGCAAACCCCATGCCGATAGCGGCTTCCAGCTTTTTGGACACCCCCATAAACGGGCACAGACCCAGGAATTTCACCAGTACGAAGTTGTTGACCAGAATCGTGCCAACAAACAGTAAGACATATTCGCTCATTACAGTGCCTACACAATAAAACCGGCGTATTATCGGGTATTGTCCGGCATTCGGCAACTTACCCTCTGTAGGGATATTCCACAATCGCACCAGTGGGAGTGCTATAAAGAGCGGCTAAAAGGTAAGGAAATATGAATGGATAGACGCAAAGGCGCTGAAAGGAAGAACGCGTGGCAGGATCACGCGTTCCCGTTGTTTTTCGTCATACGACAAAATGCCAGACAGATTTCGGCACGTGTCCGATGTCAAAGAGTTTTCCGCCAGAAGCTAATTCTGCGCGACGATGGTCGGCTGCCCGATACATATTAATAATTTCATTATTGTCAGTCAGAGAATAATTTAGGTGATCAAATAATTTCTCTAGATTTTCCAGTGTATGAACTTTTCTGAATTTTAATAAATATTCGTAGACGCTCATTTTTGCAAATTTATCAATAGTAGAATTTAAGGTAAATCAGTATATTCGTCCCGACGCCTCTGTCTAGTAATGAATTCAAAAATACAGAGCTAATCACACTGGTTAATAAAAAATATTCAAGCCTTGGGCGTTGGAACATCATTACTGGCTTAATTAACGACGTGCACTGATGGATACCTTCTTAACTGATAAATAATATGGCAAATAAAAAGCCAGGAGCGTATTCACCCAATTCTTCCTGAATAAGTTGAGTAACAGACGCGGGCTATTTCCCAATAGATGGAGAATACATAAAAAAGCCGACACGATATTGTGTCGGCTTTATAACGAGGTGGGGTAGACGTAAGCGTTATGCCCGATTGCCGCACAGTTTGTAATACAGCTCGTTCCAGCGCAGCCCGTCTTTGAAAGCTGGCAGGGTGGTGTGCTGATCAATTACCGTCAACTCGATGTTATGCAGGTCGGCGTACAACCGCAGGTAATCGAGGTCGAGTGACTGAGTGAATACGGTATGGTGTGCGCCGCCAGCCAAAATCCAGGCTTCAGCTGCCGTTTCCAGCGATGGCTGTGCTTGCCAGAGCGCACGGGCGACCGGCAGTTTCGGCAGCGGATGCGGCTGGGCGACCGCATCGACCTGATTGACCAGCAGACGGAAACGATCACCCAGATCAATCATACTGACGTTCAGTGCCGATCCGGCTGGTGCGGAGAAGATCAGCCGCACCGGATCGGCTTTGCCGCCGATCCCAAGGTGTTGCGCATCCAGCAACGGTGTTGCTTCGCTGGCGATGCTGGGGCACACTTCCAGCATGTGGGCGCCCAGTACCAGATTGTTGCCGGGGGCAAAATGGTAGGTGTAATCCTCCATGAAGGAGGTGCCGCCGGGTAATCCCTGCGCCATGACCTTCATCACGCGCAACAGTGCGGCGGTTTTCCAGTCACCTTCGGCGCCAAATCCATACCCTTGCTGCATCAGACGCTGTACCGCCACGCCGGGTAGTTGCTTGAGTCCGTAGAGGTTTTCAAAATTGGTGGTAAAGGCTTTAAAGTTGCCCTGATCGAGAAACCGTTTCAGACCGAGTTCGATGCGAGCGGCATCCAGCAGATTTTGCCGTTTCGGACCATGTAGCTTGACGGCTTCACTCAGCGTGTAGGTGGCTTCGTATTCTTCAATCAGCCCTTCCACGTCGCCCTGACTGACATCGTCCACCACACCCACCAGATCGCCCAGCCCCCAGGCACTAACGGCGTACCCGAACTGGATTTGCGCCCCCACTTTATCCCCTTCGGTGACCGCCACTTCCCGCATGTTGTCGCCAAAGCGCGCTACTTTAAGCTGGCGGCTTTCCTGCAACGCGGCGGCTACCCGCATCCATTTAGCGATGCGTTGATGGGCGTTACGATCCTGCCAGTGGCCGACGACAACCTGATGGGCCTGACGCATACGCGCGCCGATAAAACCGAACTCGCGGCCACCATGAGCGGTTTGGTTCAGGTTCATAAAGTCCATATCCATGCTGTCCCATGGAATATCGGCGTTGAACTGGGTATGGAACTGTAACAGCGGTTTATTCAGGATGCTCAGGCCGCCAATCCACATTTTGGCCGGCGAGAAGGTATGCAGCCAGGTCAGCAGCCCGATGCAGTTATCCTGATAATTAGCGTCGCGGCATAACGCGGTAATTTCGTCCGGCGTTTTGACCAGCGGTTTGAGTACCAGCCGCACTGGCAGGTTGGCGTCGCGGTTAAGGCCATTCACCACTTTTTCGGCGTTTTCTTTCACCTGACGCAGCGCTTCCGGGCCATACAGATGCTGACTGCCAATCACAAACCAGACTTCGAGCGGCTTAAACTGTTCCATAATAACTCCTGTTTGGGTTCCCAAAGGGATGTAAAAGTGATGTTCGGCAAAGACTCAATGCTCGGCCCCGGCATCGGGGCTATAGGCGGGTTCCGCCAGCCGACACCACTGCTGATAACGTTCGTAAAGCCGTTGATAACGGGCGACCCGTTGCGGGTCCGGCATCAAGGTGCGCTCAATGCCGCAGGCCATGTGCTGCTGAGCGGACGGAATGTCCGGATGAACTCTGGCGGCCACCGCGGCGAAGATAGCCGCACCCAGTGCGCAGCATTGATCTGACGCGACGACTTGCATCGGGCGATTCATCACGTCAGTACAGACTTGCATGATAGTGGCGGATTTACGGGCGATACCGCCCAGCGCTAGCACGTTTTCTACCGGGATCTGTTGAGATTCGAAGCAGGCCATGATGGCGCGAGCGCCAAAAGCGGTAGCGGCAATCAACCCACCAAACAGCGCCGGCGCGTCGGTGCCAAGATTGAGATCGGTAATGACCCCTTTGAGACGCTGGTTGGCGAATGGCGTACGACGGCCATTAAACCAGTCGAGCACCACCGGCAGGTGATCGAGCGATGGGGAGTTGGCCCAGGCTTGAGTCAGTTGCGCCAGCAGGCTGGCTTGCAGTTGATCCAGTTGCGACTGCCATTCGGGATGTTCGCTGGCGGCCAATTGCAGCGGCCAGCCCAACACGCGACCAAACCAGGCGTACATGTCGCCAAAAGCTGATTGTCCGGCTTCCAGCCCGATGTAACCGGGTACCACGCTGCCGTCTACCTGACCGCAGATCCCGGCGATCGTCTTGTCGCCAACCCGATCAGCTTCCGCAATCAGAATGTCGCAGGTCGAGGTGCCGATCACCTTAACCAGCGTATAAGGTTGTGCCCCCGCGCCGACAGCTCCCATATGACAATCAAACGCGCCGCCGGATATCACAACGTTTTCAGATAACCCTAACCGCTGCGCCCATTGCGGCGTCAGCGTGCCAACCGGATGGTCGGCGGTCCAGGTATCAGTGAATAACGGGTAGTGCAGTTTTTCCGTCAGGCAAGGGTCGAGCGCCTGCAAAAAGTCTTTGGGCGGCAAACCACCCCAGTCGGGGTGCCACAGGGATTTGTGTCCGGCGCTGCAACGACCGCGACGAATGGTTCCAGGCGCGGTGGTGCCGGAGAGCAGAGCGGGTACCCAGTCACACAGTTCTATCCAGGAGACCGCCGCCTGACGCACGGCTGGATCTTGCCGGGTGATATGGAGAATTTTGGCCCAGAACCATTCCGACGAGTACACCCCGCCGATGTAACGCGTGTAATCGGGAAACTGGCCACTGCGGCATAACTGGTTGATGGCTTCTGCTTCATCAATAGCGGTGTGATCTTTCCACAGCACAAACATGGCGTTGGGGTTATCTGCGAATTCCGGGCGCAGAGCCAGCACATTGCCTTGTTCATCTATAGGCGCTGGAGTGGAGCCGGTGGAATCGACGCCGATGCCGGTTATCTGCTGGCGCTGGGCTGGCGTCAGTCGCGTCACCACGGCACGGATAGCCAGCTCCATTGATTCGATGTAATCCAGCGGATGGTGGCGAAACTGGTTGCTGGCAGGGTGACAATATTGTCCCTGACGCCAGCGCGGATAGTAGACCACTTCTGTTTCCAATTCCTGTCCGCTGCGGCAATCCACCGCCAGCGCACGGACAGAATCGCTGCCAAAATCAAGACCGAGAGTAATGGCGCCCGCACTCATTGTTGCTGCTCCTGTTAATCGTAGGGATCACGTTGTTTACGATAGACAGGCCGTTCTGACGCCGTGAGGAACAGTTAGCTGGAAGTATGTATTTTTCTGTCACGCGCAGAGGTTTTGTGATGACGATCATAAGTTAATGGCAGGTTAAATTTGCTGAATCTATGTACAAATCAGCTGTAGTTTCTGAATGTGATTGCGCTCTCTCTTCGTGACAAAAATACCCGCTACAAATTACGCGTCTAAGTAAAAACGGAGGGTGGAATCAAACTAAACCTTTGTTTTTTCATTGTTCGAGAATGCAACATCTTGCTGAGAGCGTTTACACACGTAAGGGCACCTCCAGTTGCCTGCGTGTTTAAAGATAACAATGAGCGGAGAAGACCATGCATAAATTCACTAAGGTTCTGGCGGCGATTGGCCTGGCTGCGGTTATGTCACAATCGGCTATCGCGGAAAATATGAAACTGGGCTTTCTGGTCAAACAGCCGGAAGAACCCTGGTTTCAGACTGAATGGCGGTTCGCCGACAAAGCCGGTAAAGACCTGGGATTTGACGTTATCAAGATAGCCGTGCCCGATGGCGAAAAAACCCTCAATGCTATCGACAGCCTGGCAGCCAGCGGTGCCAAAGGATTTGTTATCTGTACTCCTGACCCGAAATTGGGGTCGGCCATTGTGGCTAAGGCGCGGAGTTATAACCTGAAGGTCATTGCGGTGGATGACCAGTTCGTTAATGCCAAAGGCCAGCCGATGGACAGCGTACCGCTGGTGATGATGGCTGCCACCAAGATAGGCGAACGTCAGGGCCAGGAATTGTGGAAAGAGATGCAGAAACGTGGCTGGAAACTACAAGACACCGCTGTCATGGCGATCACGGCTAATGAGCTGGATACCGCGCGCCGTCGTACCTCTGGTTCAATGGACGCGTTGAAAGCCGCCGGATTCCCGGAAAAACAGATCTATCAGGTACCGACCAAATCTAACGATATCCCTGGTGCGTTTGATGCCGCCAACTCACTGCTGGTGCAACATCCGAACGTGAAAAACTGGCTGATTATCGGCATGAACGATAACACCGTACTGGGTGGCGTACGTGCCACCGAAGGGCAAGGATTCAAGGCTGCCAATGTGATCGGTATCGGCATCAATGGGGTTGACGCCGTGAGTGAACTGTCCAAAGCGCAGCCGACCGGTTTCTACGGCTCGCTGTTGCCAAGCCCGGACGTGCATGGTTACAAGAGCATCCAGATGTTGCATGACTGGGTGACGAAAGGGGCCGAACCGCAGAAATTCACTGAAGTGACCGACGTGGTGTTGATTACCCGCGATAACTTTAAAACTGAACTGCAGAAGAAAGGGCTGATGTAATGATCTTTGCCCACCTATGCCTTACCGGGCCGGGTGGGCAAGACACTGGCCGCGCCGTCATACCGGACGGCGCAGACCATTGAGGATGCTGAAATGACCGTACAGTCACCTTATTTATCTTTCCGGGGAATTGGCAAAGTTTTTCCCGGCGTCAAGGCACTGGATAACATCAGTTTCGACTGCCATGCCGGACAAATCCATGCATTGATGGGGGAAAACGGCGCGGGAAAATCCACGTTGTTGAAGATTTTGAGCGGCAATTACACGCCGTCGCAGGGAGAGATCCAGATTAAAGGCCAGCCGGTGCGTTTCGCCAATACCATGGACGCGCTGAATGCTGGTGTGGCGATCATCTATCAGGAACTGCATCTGGTGCCGGAAATGACGGTGGCGGAGAACATCTATCTGGGGCAGTTGCCGCACAAGGGCGGGTTGGTAAACCAATCGTTACTGCGCTACGAGGCGAGATTACAACTGGAACACCTTGGATTGGATATTGACCCGGACACCCCGCTGAAATACCTGTCTATTGGGCAGTGGCAGATGGTGGAAATCGCCAAGGCGCTGGCTCGCAATGCCAAGATTATCGCGTTTGACGAGCCGACCAGTTCGTTGTCGGCACGGGAGATCGAACAACTATTCCGGGTAATCCGTGAGTTGCGTAGTGAAGGTCGGGTGATTCTGTATGTATCGCACCGTATGGAGGAAATCTTTGCGCTGAGCGATGCCATCACCGTGTTCAAAGACGGGCGCTACGTTAAAACCTTCACCGATATGCAGCAGGTTGATCATGAACAACTGGTGCAGGCGATGGTGGGGCGCAATCTGGGCGATATTTACGGCTATCAGCCGCGCCCCCACGGCGAACCGCGGCTGGAACTGCATGAGGTGAAAGCGCTTGGGGTCAAATCGCCGATCTCGTTGTCGGTGCGCAGCGGCGAAATTGTCGGCCTGTTCGGGCTGGTGGGCGCCGGGCGCAGCGAACTGATGAAAGCGCTGTTCGGCGCTACTGCTATTACTGGCGGCGAGGTACGTCTGGATGGTCAACCGTTACGTGCCAGAACGCCTGGCGATGCGATTCGTAGCGGGTTGATGCTGTGCCCGGAAGATCGTAAAGCCGACGGCATCATTCCAGTGCACTCGGTGCGGGATAACATCAATATCAGCGCCCGCCGCAAACATATCAAAAACGGTTTCATCATCAATGAAACCTGGGAGGAAGAAAACGCTGATCACCATATTCAGGCGCTGAATATCAAAACGCCGTCGCCGGCACAGCTGATCATGAATTTGTCCGGCGGTAATCAGCAAAAGGCGATTCTCGGTCGCTGGCTGTCGGAGGAGATGAAAGTGATCATGCTGGATGAACCGACCCGCGGCATTGACGTCGGTGCCAAGCATGAGATTTATCACGTCATTTATGATCTGGCCCGTCAGGGTATTGCCGTGCTGTTTGCTTCCAGTGACCTGCCTGAAGTGCTGGGGCTGGCGGACCGCATCGTGGTGATGCGCGAGGGCGCCATTTCCGGCGAACTGCTGCACGATGATGCCAGCGAGCAGCAAGTCCTGAGTCTGGCGATGTTAAAAACGACTGCTACTGAACCCGCGGTTGCCTGACCGCCAAGGAGTTGATGAATGTCTACGGTAAGTTCCCCTTCACACGCCGGTAAATCTCATGGCTTCAGCCTGTCCCGTATATGGGACAATTACGGCATGTTGGTCGTGTTTGCCGCCCTGTTTCTGGCCTGCACGCTGTTCGTGCCCAATTTCGCCACCTTCGTCAACATGAAAGGGCTGGGGCTGGCGATTTCCATGTCGGGCATGGTGGCCTGCGGCATGTTGTTTTGCCTTGCTTCCGGCGATTTTGACCTGTCGGTCGCCTCGGTGATTGCCTGTGCGGGTGTGACCACCGCGGTGGTGATCAATGTCAGCGAAAGCCTGTGGCTGGGTGTCGCCGCTGGGTTGCTGCTTGGCGTTGCGTTCGGTTTACTGAACGGATTCGTCATCGCACAACTGAAAATCAACGCGTTGATCACCACACTGGCGACCATGCAGATCGTGCGTGGGCTGGCGTACATCATTTCTGACGGTAAGGCGGTTGGTATCGAAGATGAGCGTTTCTTCACGCTGGGTTATGCCAACTGGCTGGGGTTGCCGGCACCGATCTGGCTGACGGTAATTTGTATGGTGTTGTTCGGTTTACTGCTGAACAAAACTACCTTTGGCCGCAATACGCTGGCGATTGGCGGTAACGAAGAGGCCGCCCGGTTGGCCGGGGTACCGGTGGTACGAACCAAAATCATTATTTTTGGCCTCTCCGGGCTGGTTTCCGCCGCGGCGGGCATCATTCTGGCGTCGCGCATGACCAGCGGTCAGCCGATGACCTCGATAGGCTATGAATTAATTGTCATTTCGGCATGTGTACTGGGCGGTGTGTCACTGAAAGGCGGTATCGGTAAGATATCCTATGTGGTGGCCGGGGTGTTGATTCTGGGGACAGTAGAAAATGCCATGAACCTGCTGAATATTTCGCCCTTTGCCCAATATGTGGTGCGTGGTTTGATTCTGCTGGCGGCAGTGATATTTGACCGCTACAAACAACTGGCGAAAAAAACGGTTTGATGGCCGTGGGTGCCGGCTCTTGCTGGCACCATCCATAACAGATAAGAATCTCTTTGCAGGAGGCCACATGTATCACCGTATGGCGCATGAGTCCCAGCCCAACCCGTTGCTGCCCGGTTATGCGTTTAACGCCTATCTGGTGGCGGGACTGACGCCGATTCTGGCTGGTGGACCACTGGATTTCTTCATTGATCGTCCAGATGGCATGAAGGGATATATCATTAACCTGACCATCAAGGGGCAGGGCAAGGTGCTGGATGGCGATGATACGTTTTTCTGTAACCCTGGCGATTTGCTGCTGTTTCCGCCCCGGTCGCGCCACTATTATGGTCGTGCGCCCGGTAGCGACTGCTGGTATCACCGCTGGGTCTATTTTCGCCCCCGTGCTTACTGGGCCGACTGGCTGGAGTGGCACAGTAAAGGCTGTGACGTCGGGCGGCTGACGCTCTCCAGTACCGGGCTGTTGCAGGAATTTGATAAGTTATTCGCCAATATCGAACAGACACACCGTTCTGGCCGTCGTTTTGCCGAAGAACTGGCGATGAACCTGTTGGAGCGCCTGTTGTTACGCGCGATGGAAGAAGATCCGCAAAGCCCGGAGCGTATTATGGACCCGCGCGTTATCGAGGCGTGCCAGTTTATTACCGGCAATCTGGCCGGAGAGCTGCGCATTGATGAGGTCGCGCGCCATGTGTGCCTGTCGCCGTCGCGGCTGGCGCACCTGTTCCGTGAGCAGGTCGGGGTGAATATCTTACGCTGGCGCGAAGATCAGCGGGTGATCCGCGCCAAACTGCTGTTGCAAACGACTCAGGAGTCGATTGCTGCCGTCGGGCGCGTGGTGGGCTATGACGATCAACTCTATTTTTCCCGTGTGTTCCGCAAGCGAGTAGGCGTTAGCCCCAGCGATTTCCGGCGTCGCAACAGTGAAATCCATCACCCGATGATGGAAAAAATACCCGACGCTTCTGGCTGGCGAGGTGAATCGCTTGCACCGCATCCCTGGGTCGTCACGCCGTAACGCTTTACGTCGTACCTCTTTACGCTGTAACTCTCTGGCAATGATGAGGCAATCGGCCATGATCGCCACAGGCGATTGTGGCTGGTGTTGAAAACGGACCCTTCCGATAATTATCTGTTTCCTCAGTGCTATACTAGGCTGTGCTCCGTCAGCAGTGAGCAATTGCAATCGGACAAATAGGCCAGAGCCTCCGGCCTGACAGGTATAAGGGGAACGATATGACGGATATTATCCGTGTGGGTCTGCTGGGTTATGGCTATGCCAGTAAGACGTTTCATGCACCGCTGATTGCCGCTACGCCAGGAATGACATTAGCGGCGGTGTCCAGCAGTGATGAGGGGAAAGTTCAGGCTGACTGGCCTTCAATGCAGGTGGTGCGTGAACCGCAGACGCTGTTCAATGATCCGGATATCGACCTGATTGTGATCCCCACCCCGAATGACACCCATTTTCCGCTGGCGCGTCAGGCGCTCATTGCTGGTAAACATGTGGTGGTGGATAAACCCTTTACTGTGACGTTGTCACAAGCCCGTGAACTGCGTCAGTTGGCAGAACATACCGGCAAGCTGCTTTCCGTATTCCATAACCGACGTTGGGACAGCGATTTTTTGACGCTGACGCAATTGCTGAAAACCGGGACGTTGGGCGATGTGGTGTATATGGAATCACATTTTGACCGCTATCGTCCGCAAGTACGCCAACGCTGGCGCGAAGACGGTAGCGAGGGTAGCGGTATCTGGTACGATCTGGCACCACATCTGATTGATCAGGTGCTGCAATTATTTGGTTTTCCGGTGGCGATTCAGGCCGATTTGGCACAACTGCGGCCAGGCAGCAAAGCGGTGGATTACTTCCATGCCACGTTGATTTATCCCCAGCGGCGCGTGGTAGTGCACGGCACCATGCTGGCGGCAGCGCCAGGCGCCCGGTATGTGGTTCACGGCACGCAGGGTAGCTACGTGAAGTTTGGTCTTGATACGCAGGAAGAGCAATTGAAAGCGGGCGAGACGCCACAGGATCACGGTCATTGGGGGCAAGACCATCACGACGGCACCCTGACGTTACATTGTGATGGTGTTCTGGCGACGCAAACGGTGCCGACTCTCCCCGGTCATTATCAATCTTATTATGCCGGGATACGTGATGCGTTGCTGGGGCGCGGCGATAATCCGGTACCGGTCGAGCAGGCTATCAACGTGATGGAACTGATTGAATTGGGAGTGGCCTCGAATGAACAGAAAAAGGCGATGACGCTTAAAAATAGCTAACTGGCGATTTGGTCATGGTCTGTGACGCAACACACCGGCGCTAAAGCGGGTTTCAGCCTTGCATTATGGGTAGTTATTGCTGATAGTAGGGCATTGTTTAAGCAGGCGATCTCAGGATCGCCTGTGTTTTTTATGCCAGAGGATGCAAGCACGCTATGTCATGGTTACAACGTTTGAAAATTGACAAATTTTTGCTGGTTTTGATTGCGGTCGTCATCACCGCATCTATTTTTCCGTGTGAAGGCGTGGCCAAGGTTTTCTTCGAAAACCTGACTAACGCAGCAATCGCACTGCTGTTTTTTATGCATGGCGCCAAGTTGTCCCGAGATGCCATTACTGCCGGAATGGGTCACTGGCGGCTGCATCTGGTGGTGTTTGCCAGTACGTTCATTTTGTTCCCACTGCTGGGCATTGGCATGGCGTTCCTGTCTCCGCAGATATTAACGCCGGGGCTGTATCTCGGTTTCCTGTATTTGTGCGCGCTGCCGGCGACCGTGCAATCCGCTATTGCCTTTACTTCCATGGCACGTGGCAACGTGGCTGCGGCTATCTGCAGTGCGTCGGCGTCCAGCATTCTCGGCGTTTTTCTCTCACCGATACTGGTCGGCTTGCTGATGCATACGCAGGGAGGGCAAACTGATACGCTCCACGCGATAGGCTCGATTATCATGCAGTTAATGGTGCCGTTTGTTATCGGCCATTTATCTCGTCCGTTGATTGGTGGCTGGGTTGATCGTCATCGTAAACTGATCAATATCACTGACCGCTCATCGATTCTGCTGGTGGTGTATGTGGCGTTTAGCGAGGCGGTAGTACAGGGGATTTGGCACCAGATCAATGGCTGGTCGCTGCTGGCGGTGGTGGTGTGTTCATTGGTGCTGCTGGGCATTGTGTTAGTGTGCACCACGCTTGCGGCTCGCAAACTGGGCTTCAACACTCAGGATGAAATTACGATAGTGTTCTGCGGTTCGAAAAAGAGCCTGGCTAACGGTATTCCGATGGCCAACGTACTGTTCCCCGCAGCTGCTGTTGGTGCAATGGTGCTGCCACTCATGATTTTCCACCAGATTCAATTGATGGTGTGTGCGACGCTGGCACAACGATATGCCAAAAGAACGGCGACGGCGGGTGAAGAAATAACAGAGAAATAAGCTAAGACATAATAATCAGGTAAGCGGCTTATTGTTTACCCAGTTCTATACTATAAATAATTCGGGTAGCAGGATAAAACATGTTGCGTTTGTCCTGCTGCTTGAAGTATGACGCGTGTTAATTGAAATAATCAACAAAGTAAATCTTTATTGTGGTGATTATCTGTGATGTTTTTTTCAGGCATACAGATACAAGGATATTTAAATTAATCATTACCTAATAATGAGGGATATAAATGTATAAAAAAGCTTTGTTATCTCTGGGCTTGCTTAGTGTTGTTGTCACTTCTCAGGCTTACGCAGCTAATACCGAAACCTGTGTTAATACTGACGAAAAAACTATCGCCAGTTTATTTGACCGTTGGAATGAATCGCTGCAGACTGGCAATGCCAGCAAAGTGAACGCCAATTATGCGACCGACGCGGTATTATTACCGACGCTGTCTGGAAAAATGCGTACTACAAGTGCTGAGCGCATTGATTATTTCGAGCATTTTTTGGCGAAAAAACCTGTTGGTAAAATTGATAACCGTGTTATCAAGATGGGTTGTAATGAAGCGTTGGATATCGGTAATTATACTTTCACCTTTGGCGATAAATCACAGGCTAAAGCACGTTACACCTATACCTATGCATACAAAGATGGCAAATGGTTAATCTCCAGCCATCATTCGTCTGTGCAGCCGAAAGACTAATAGCGTTGTTGCCGACATAAAAAAAAGCGGATACTTTTTGGGTATCCGCTTTTTTTTATGTCAGCCCTAAACACGTTATTATAACGCTTGCCGTTGCTGTGCCCGCTGACGTAATAGCTGTTTTTCCTGTTCGGAAATAAACGCTATACGCAACCCGTTTTCCTGTGCCAGACGAATATCCTCCGGTAACAGGCCAGCTTGTGGGGCGGCAATATCATATTCATGGCGGATGTCGATGCCCTGAATCGCCGGGTCATCGGTATTGATCGTTGCTGGAATACCATGACGCAGAAAATGCACCAGTGGGTGTTCGTTCATGGCTTTTATCGTGCTGGTTTGCAGGTTAGAGGTCAAACAGGATTCGATGCCAATCTGGTGTTCTGCCATATATTCCATCAGTGCACTGTCAATGATAGCGGTAACACCATGGCCGATTCGCTCAGCTCCCAACTGGTGTATTGCTTGCCAGATAGTCTCCGGCCCGGCAACTTCACCTGCATGGGCGGTAATATGCCAGCCTGCATCGCGGGCACGGGCAAAATGGGTGGTAAATAACTCACCGGGGAACCCCAGTTCATCACCTGCCAGGTCGATGGCAACAATACCGTCTTTGTGTGCCAGCAGCGCGTCAAGCTCTTGTTCGCAGGAATGAGTACCAAAAGTTCGGCTCATAATACCAATCAGACGAACCATGATGTTGTGGTTATAGTCTCGACAACCCGCGGTGATACCGTCGATTACGGCTTCAACCACGCCTTCCATCGGCAATTGATGATTGAGAGCCATGTAGTAGGGGGAAAAACGCAGTTCGGTGTAATCCAACCCGGCGCGGATAGCATCCTCCACATTTTCATAAGCGACCCGGCGGCAGGCATCCAACGACCCCAGCACGGCTACTCCCCAGTCCAGCTTTTGCAGAAAACTGAGTAGATCGGGTTCATGATTATCGACGACCTGGACATGGGGGAGCAGAGAGGCCAGATCATGGCCGGGCAAATCGATATTAAACTGGCGGCCTAAATCAAGGATGGTCTGAGGGCGGATATTACCATCGAGATGGCGATGGATATCCGTCAGCGGGATGTGCGGAACAATCATGTTTTACTCGTTTTTTATTAGAAAAGTCCATTAGTCAGGCGGTAATCCTCATCACGCTGGCTATCGCTGCTGTACCCTGAAAGGCCAGGGCTGATAACTTGCGGTGTAGTAATGCCAGAATAAAACCGCCCACTTGATATAAAGAAATCCATGTACCAATACTGACATAACACAGCGTTAGCATAAACGCGTTATTCTTGCCTGCGCAATAGCAGGACGTGGTGTACACCAATACTTAAAAACAGAAAGTGAGTATTGAGACGACGATATCTGGATGTGCAGCGTCGGGCAGAGGGGAATCCGGCGCCGGGTCGGGCGCCGGTGAGCGATTATGGGCTGACTGGTGTGTCTGGCGGGGTCTCTTCCTGAGAATCGTCGCCTTCTTCCGGCACGTTCTCTGCCGGCAACGTGATAAACGGCGCGATAAATTCCGCCAGTGGGATCTTACGTCCGTTGAATGTCACCATTCCGTCGTTGTACTGCAGCGAACTGGTGATCGTGTTGTCTTTCGTCACGGTAACCTGGCTCATCTGGCCGATGTTAGCCATCAGTTGCGTCTGCTGACGCGCCATCTGCTCCAGTTGTTTCTTCTCTTCGTCAGAAGTGGCCTTCGGCGCTATCTGTATCATCAACTCGGTAATCATGTCCAACGGCACATTGAGACGCGCATCCAGATTTTTAACCGATTGACGGATAATCGCTTCTTCGTCGGAGGGATTGCCGGTCAGCGCGGCACCTTTTTGCAAGGGGTCGGTTAAATCCAGCGCCAGCGTGAACGTGCTTTCGCCTTTGGTATTTTTCCAACTGAATGGGGCGATTTTGACGCTTGGATTGCCTTTCAATAGTTGCGGCAGATTATGCAAAACCAACGCTGCCAGTTGCTGATCGTAGATTTCCGGTGTGGTCTGGTCGATATTCTGTAACATCGACTGCAGGTTTTTCTGGTATTCGGTCATGAATTGACGGGTACCTTTACCATCCAACCCGGAGAAACTGACGTTTATATTCCATGACCCCAGATTTTGATCGCGGAACAGCGCAGCACCCAGCGACACTGTCATCTGTCCGGCCAGATTGGCGTCATCTTCCGAGGTGTGATTGGCTAACGCGAAATCATTCAACGTCAGGTTATCACCCCCCTGAACGTCCAGCGCCAGTTTTTTCAGCGTTAGTCTGGAGTCACCGACATCGAGACTGAATTTACCTTTGTGGGTATCGCTGTTCAGCGTCAAATCCTGTAGCGTCAGTTTTTCTTTCTGGCCCTGTGGATTAGGTTTCTCCAGCGTCAGATTGCTGACAGTACCGCTCGCTTTGCCAGCACGCAGGTCACTGGTCATATCCAGCAGCAGTGTCGTGCCGCTGAAATTGACCTTCATCTCCTGATTCTGTACGTCCAGCGGTTCCAGTGTAACAGCGGAGTGGGTGGCACCGCTGTAATCGATGCGGCTATTAGTGCTGATGAACGGCTTGCCTTTGGTCAGTTCAAATAGTGCTTTTACTGATTCGGTGTTGGCCAACTCGGCGTGCACCGAAGCCAGCGCCGGTTTCAGGCTAAACTGGCTGGCAGTAAGAGGAAAGGGACCGTGAAACACCGTCGCGTTAAATACCACTTCTTCATTAGCGCCCAACAGATGCTGTCTGGCATTGGAACCGTCTGACTGCAAAACCAGATCTACCTGGCTTTTGAAAATGCTACGCTGATAATCACGAAATGTTACCTTGATGCCTGCCTGCGGGTAGTTGCTTTTCAATTCGTTATTCAGATTATCGGTGACTTCGCCAATATGCTGTTCAATCTGTTTGCCAGTAAACCAGGAGGCCCCCCCCCAGGCCGCGGCGAGTGCAATAACAACGCCAGCGGCTACAACTGTTTTTTTGGCCACGTTATATTTCCTTGTTAATTAATGGTTTTCATCCCCTTATAGGGGAATATATGGCTTTATACCATTAAAGGCTGATTATAGACGCGGGCAATCTGGCCTTCTCCCTGAACCTGTACCGGGGATTCGTTGGCAGGGATAAAGCATGATTCGCCTGGCAGCAATCTGACCTGCTGTGCCCCACGTTCCAGCACCGCCTGACCTTCAACGCAAAAGACAATTGCCGCACTCTGTTGGCTGAGTATCTGCGGCACATCCGTAAGATAATGCAGTGAAAAGGCAAAGTCATCGACTGGGATAGGGAAATTCAGTTCGTTGGCGGTTTTTATCGGTAAGGTGCGCAATGATGCAGCAGGTTTCGATTCAAAACGGACATTGGCGAGTAATTCGGGAACATCAATATACTTGGGCGTCAAACCGGCGCGCAGGACATTGTCTGAATTGGCCATAACTTCCAGTGCGACGCCATGCAGGTAGGCATGTGGGGTTTCTGCATACAAAAACATGGCTTCACCCGGTTGCAGCGTGACTACGTTGAGCAATAACGGGGAAAACAAGCCACCATCATCAGGATAAAACTGCGCGATAAATCGAATGGTATCCCAAGGCTCACCATGCTGGTTATCCAGCACCTGTTGCAGTTTGGCGATGGCCAATGCTTTCTGCTCGCCGCTCATACTCAATAGTCCGGAAAATAGGGTGGTCAGCGTCTGGCTGTCTGGGCGTGACAGAAATTTTATGATCGCCGGATGAGCGCTGACCAATGGTTGTAGCAGAGCAGCAATTTCCGCCAGCTCGCGAAAGCCATTCATTGCCAGATAAGGGGTGAGTGCGAAAACCAGCTCTGGTTTGTGGTTGGCATCTTTGTAATTGCGTTGGGGGGCGTCGAGCGGGATGCCGGCGGCATTTTCCCGGTCAAACCCTACCTCGGCGGCAGATTTATTCGGATGGACCTGAATCGACAAGGGCTGCTCAGCACATAATACTTTGAACAGGAAAGGCAACTCGCCAAAGCGCTTAGCGACCGCGCTGCCCAGAAAACCGGGCTGGTCGCTATTGATCAACTCCCGCAGGTTGTGCGTTTTCCCTTGTTCGTCGAGCAGCAGGGAACTGCTTTTCGGATGGGCACCCATCCATAGCTCAGCCATTGGCAGATTGTCCGGATTCGCAATCCCATACAGCTCAGTCAACGCATGTTTACTACCCCAAGCATAATTTTGCACGCTGTTGCGCATTTTTTGCATCATGTTTTCCTGCCATTAAAACGGATTGTTAATTCATGTAACGATAACGGCGGATAGTCAGACCATAAAGACTGCTCCATCTTTAATACCCGTTATGCTAATCCCTTATATGCCATGATTCCGGAAGGGTAAAAATTCGCACTCATCTGAAAATGATTTGTTTTGTAAAGGAGAAAACCATGTCAGACATGCGTATCGAAAAAGACTCTATGGGAGCGATTGCAGTACCCGCAGCACATCTGTGGGGCGCGCAGACCCAGCGTTCACTGGCGCATTTTCGTATTTCGGAAGAAAAAATGCCCAGTTCGCTTATCATCGCGTTGGCACAGACCAAACGGGCGGCGGCTCGCGTTAATATGGATTTGGGATTATTAGCGGCCAATAAAGGTGATGCCATCATTCAGGCGGCCGATGAGGTACTGAGTGGTCATCATGCCGACGAGTTTCCGCTGGCTATCTGGCAAACGGGGTCTGGTACTCAAACCAACATGAATATGAACGAGGTACTGGCGAATCGGGCCAGCGAATTGCTGGGGGGCGTACGGGGTAATGAACGATTGGTTCACCCAAATGATGATGTCAACAAAAGCCAGAGTTCTAACGATGTGTTCCCCACGGCTATGCATGTGGCGGCGGTCACTGTGGTGCGGGAACAGTTGATTCCTGAACTGAAGGTGCTGCAGTGCACACTGGCAGATAAAGCGGCGCAGTTCGCCGATATCGTCAAAATTGGCCGAACCCATTTGCAGGATGCGACGCCACTAACGTTCGGGCAGGAGATTTCAGGCTGGGTAGCGATGTTGTCGAATGGCCTGCGTCATATTGATAACAGTATTCCACATCTGTGCGAGCTGGCGTTAGGTGGCACTGCAGTCGGCACCGGGTTAAATACGCACCCGGAATATGCTGTACGTGTGGCAGCGGAATTAACGACACTGACCGGTCACCCATTCGTCACCGCACCAAACAAATTCGAAGCATTAGCGACTTGTGATGCGTTGGTCCATGCTCACGGTGCGTTGAAAGGGGTGGCCGCATCATTGATGAAGATGGCTAATGATATCCGCTGGCTGGCCTCCGGGCCACGTTGTGGGATTGGTGAAATCGCTATTCCGGAAAATGAACCGGGCAGCTCGATTATGCCTGGCAAGGTTAATCCTACGCAGTGTGAGGCGATGACCATGCTGTGTTGTCAGGTGATGGGAAATGATGTGGCAGTAAACATGGGTGGCGCATCCGGCAACTTTGAACTGAATGTGTTCCGACCGATGGTGATTCACAACTTCCTACAGTCGGTACGATTACTGGCTGATGGCATGAAAAGTTTTAACGATCATTGTGCTATCGGGATTGAGCCTAAACGTGAACGCATCACCCAGTTGTTAAATGAGTCGCTGATGCTGGTAACCGCGCTTAATCCACACATTGGTTATGACAAAGCGGCGGAAATTGCTAAAAAAGCGCACAAAGAGGGCCTGACGTTGAAAGCCTCCGCGTTGAAGCTGGGATACCTCACCGACGAACAATTTACCCAATGGGTACGCCCGGAGAATATGGTCGGCAGCATGACGTCATAACGCTCAGGCTCCATCATCGGTGTAAAGATGCAGCCGGGGTATCAATAGCCGTAATGGTTTGGCTTTGGGTCGATGGCGATGCTGAATGTTGTCGGCATCGTAGTCGTTCAATTCGCCCATTACTGGCATGGTGTCTTGATGACATAACACCAACAATGGTGAAGGGCAGGGATACTGTATTTGCTTCTGTGCTTCCTGATACCAGACTCTGGCGATAGGCTGCACTTTAACCGGTCGCTTTATTTTCAGCGATGCCTGCTCCGGCAGGCGTTTTACGTCACGTATTTCCTGCTCCAGCAGCGATGTCCACTGCTCTTTACTATATGGTGCCTGGCTGCGTCCTGCACGCAGGCTTTTCTCCAGTTTTTCCAGCAATGCATTGCGGGTGATATTATTGATAATGTTCTTATTCGCCCAGCCAAACCGTACCGAGGTGGGGTCAACCAACAGGGTAATGGTACGATAAGCGCTTAGCGTGATCAGTCCTTTCAGGTGTGTATGAACAAAATCGAAACGCTGCTCCGGCTCCACCCCTGATTCTACCGTAATGATATGTTCCAGCTCTTTTTTTCGGGTATTGATCTCTGTGATTAACTGGTGAGCTTGCAAATATTCTGCGTGATTAACCCTAAAACATAAGACGCCGGGTAGACGTATTGCGGCCTTACTGCTGATGGTTTCAGCATGATGGTGAATAAATAAATGGCGAAAATGTTGTAAACCATGATCACGGGCCTCTTCACCGACGCGCGGCGTAACGGAAATATGCGTGATCGGATCATGTTCGGTGCCTTTCTCTATAGGGGGAAGGGTGAAGATACGTCCGCCGGTAAAATGAAATGTCAGAAAAAGTTGGTGCAATTGGGCCAGGTTTGCTTCAAGCATCGAGAAGCAATGATTCATACGCTCAATCAAATCATAAGCAGCCATAATCAAATCGCTTTTTAGTTACAACATACTTTTATTTTATCCCAAACGCTCAGTTTAACAACTGATGTTCATATTCGCTTAACAGCACGGATAAATGCAGAAACGAGGGAAAACCCACCGAACTAAGAGCCTATTGGGGGATAGGCTCTTAGTTCGGTGGGGAATGAACAGTGATGGATAACGATCAGATCTTGTTTTTCAGGAGGTTCAGCTTACCCCCCAACCATAATGCCAGCATCAGCAAACATGACAGAAACAGTACCAGACCAGTCCAGCCATAGTGATACCAGAAGAATCCCCCTGATGTCCCTGCTAAACTCGACCCCAGGTAATAACAGAACAGATACTGTGACGAAGCCTGTCCTCTGGCTCGCAACGCACGCAGTCCAATCCAGCTACTGGCGACGGAGTGGGCGGCAAAGAACCCGGCAGCAAATAGCATCATCCCTGCAAACATTAGCAGAAGTGAACTAAATAGGGTCAACAGCAATCCAGACAACATCAAAGCAATACTGCCGACCAGCACCGGTCCACGACCAAAACGCGCGATCATCGCACCGGCGCGCGGAGAAGCATAACTCCCCGTCAGAAAGACCACCGACAACAGCCCCACCACCGTCTGGCTCAGGTTGTAGGGAGCCGCCAGCAAGCGATAGCCAATATAGTTAAATAACGTCACAAAAGATCCCATCAGCAGGAACCCTTCGGCGAATAGTAGCGGTAAGCCAGCATCGCGCCAATGTAAGCGAGCATTGATCCACAACGTTTTGGGGCGTAGCGAGCCTGCGCGAAAGTGGCGAGAGTCCGGCAGAATTCGCCAAAATGCCAGTGAGGCCAGCAACGCGACGATACCAATGCAAGTGATGGATACACGCCAGCCAAAAAAATCGGCAATCACCCCGGTCAATAAGCGACCACTCATACCGCCAATTGAATTACCGCTGATATATAACCCCATTGAGAATGCCACCACGCTGGGGTGGATTTCCTCGGTCAGGTAGGTCATTGCCACCGCCCCCACACCGCTGAGCGATAAACCGACCAGTGCCCGCATAACCAACAGCCCGGCCCAGTTGGTCATCATGCAACCAATCAGGGTAAAGACCGAAGCCAGCAATAGCGATACCACCATGATATTTTTGCGGCCAATGGTGTCTGAGAGCGGGCCGGTAAACAATAGACCAATCGCCATAGTGATAGTGGAGACAGAAAGCGACAGGCTACTGGTTGCCGGGGATACGTCAAAAGCCTGCGACAACAATGGCAATATTGGCTGTACGCAGTACAGCAAGGCAAATGTCGCCAGACCTGCGGAGAACAATGCCAGCGTAACGCGAATGAATGATGGCGAACCTCGCTTGATGAACGGACTTTTGTAAACGGGAACGCGGGTGTTTCGTTGGGGTTGGATATCGTCAGTGACAGAAACGGACATTCCCTGTGCAGACATCGGGGTACTCAAAATCAATCCTTATCCGGAGAAAATACGGCATCAACATCAGTGACCACATCATAGAATTGGCCCAATTGTTTTGTATAATATATTAATTATTAATATTGATACTTTATAAATATGAATATCGAACTCAGGCATTTACGCTACTTCATTGCCGTCGCCGAAGAACTTCATTTTGGCCGAGCGGCTGAAAAGCTACATATCTCCCAACCGCCACTCAGTCAGCAGATACAAGCGCTGGAAGAACAAATAGGCGCTCAGTTGCTGGAACGCAACAACCGCAATGTGCGCCTGACTCAGGCAGGCGAACTGTTTCTGAAAGAAGCCTGGAGCATCATCAGTCAGGTTAACCAGGCAGCGGAACGCGCTGCACGTATTCAGCGTGGGGAAATAGGGGAGCTTAATATCGGTTTCACCTCGTCCGCACCTTTTGTCAAACAGGTTTCGCGCAGTCTGCTGCAATTTCGCCAAAGTTATCCCGACGTGCATATCCAGATGTTGGAGATCAACACTAAGCAACAAATTACACCACTACTCGACGGCAAGCTGGATTTAGGCGTAATGCGCAACAATCCGCTGCCAGAAACACTACGTCATCAGTTGTTATTGCATGAACCCATCGTTGCGGTGGTACATGAAGAACACCCTCTGGCCTCAGCGCCCGGCGGGTACATCAGTATCCGGCAACTGGCCAACGAACCGTTCGTATTTTTCTCCAGGAAAGTGGGAACCGCTCTCTACGACGAGGTACTGACGTTACTCAAAAAATACGGCATTACACCTTACATCACACAGGAAGTCGGCGAGGCGATGACCATTATCGGTCTGGTGTCATCCGGGCTAGGGGTATCGCTGCTGCCTGCTTCATTCCGCCGAATCCGGATAGATGGCGTCAAATACCTGTCGTTACAGGAAAAAGATGCTATCAGTGAAATGTGGCTGGTCACTCACCAGCAGCGGCCACTTAACACTGCTACTCAGACACTAATCACACTTATGTTGGGGAATACTGGCAAAAATATGTGCAGTTAATCACATATCGAATCAAATATTTGACGGCTATTTACAAAAGCCCCACCATAGCCGCAGTTTTTTATTTTACAGCGTAAAAAATACCGATTACGCCTTATCGCAGGAGCCGTTTCACCGTGATTGTCAGTGGCCAGCCGGGACACATCGATCAAATCAAACAGATGAATGCAGGTGGCGTTTATCGGTTGATCGATGAATATGGCCCCATCTCCCGCATTGAGTTGTCAAAACAGGCCCAGCTTGCTCCTGCCAGTATTACCAAAATTGTACGTGAACTGATGGAGGCCCATCTGGTACGAGAAACCGAGTATCAGGAAATGGGGAGCCGTGGTCGCCCGGCTATCGGTTTGGTGCTGGATACCGAAGCCTGGCACTATCTGTCAGTACGCATCAGCAACCAGATGATGACACTGGCTCTGCGCGATCTCAGCGGCCATCTGGTAGTAGAAGAACAGGTTAATTTACCGAGCGAACATCCCCAACCGTTGCTTGACCGCATCCTGGCTGAAATCGATCAATTCTTCATCCGCCATCAACGCAAGCTGGAACGGCTGACCGCTATCGCTATCACATCACCTGGCATGGTGGATTCTTCCACAGGCATTATTCATCGTATGCCGTTCTACCCCGTGGAAGACATGGCGATTGGTCCGGCACTGGAAAAGCGCACCGGCGTACCCGTTTATCTGCAACATGATATCTGTGCCTGGACCATGGCGGAAGCGCTGTTCGGCGCGTCACGCGGTTGTCAAAACGTCATCCAGATAGTGATCGACCATAACGTCGGTGCCGGCATCATTACTGGTGGCCGCATCTTACATGCTGGTAGCCGAACACTGGTGGAAATTGGTCATACCCAGGTTGATCCTTACGGCAAACGCTGTTACTGCGGCAATCACGGTTGTCTGGAAACTGTCGCCAGCATTGAAAGTATGCTGGAACTGGCGCAACAGCGCCTGAAAGGTTCAATGAGTTCGCTATTGCATGGCTCGCCGTTAACGGTCGAATCACTGTGCGATGCAGCGCTAAAAGATGATCAACTGGCAAAAGATATTATTGTTGATGTCGGTAATAATGTGGGGCGCATTACCGCCATCATGGTGAACCTGTTCAATCCGGAAAAAATTCTGATCGGTTCGCCATTGAATCAGGCCGCCGATATTTTATATCCCGCCATCATCGACTGTGTTCGTCGCCAGGCATTGCCTGCCTACAGTTATCACCTGAAAGTTACGTCAACCCATTTCTACAATCAGGGAACCGTACCCGGTGCAGCGCTCATCAAGGATGCGCTCTATAGCGGCGCGTTGTTGATTAAACTGATGCAGGGCTAACAGCAAATAACCTGGTGTCTCCGCTGACCGACAAAACATTGCGCTAACGCAAGCTGCTCCGGCTGCCCATCCCCTAGACTTCAGGTTTCATCAGTAAGTTTTTTTGAGGTTTATTTTTTCAGGTGGGGCCTGCCGGAGTGGTGTTTTCATGTTAAAGCGTATGTTTGTTACAGGAACGGATACTGCCGTTGGAAAAACAGTGGTATCGAAGGCGTTATTACAGGCGCTGGCGAAAACGGGCAAAACTGTGGTGGGTTATAAACCTGTCGCCAAGAGCTGTAAGGAGACGGAAGAGGGGCTGCGTAACAAAGATGCGCTGGTGCTGCAGGAAGCTTCATCAATCCCGCTGTCTTATCTGCAAGTCAATCCTATATCGCTGCCGGAAGATGAAATCAGTGCCAGTGAACAAGAGATTAACTACTGCGCCATGACTGAAGGGCTGAATCAACTCGGCGGGTTATCAGACATGGTTGTCGTAGAAGGTAGCGGTGGCTGGCGTACGTTGATGAACGACTTACAGACTTATTCTGAATGGGTTGTTCAGGAACAATTGCCGGTTGTCCTGGTGGTTGGGATCAAACTGGGTTGTATCAACCATGCGCTGCTGACGGCACAAGCGGTGATTAACGATGGATTGCCTTTGGTGGGCTGGGTTGCGAACCGTATCAACCCAGGGTTGGCCAACTATGCCGAAATCATCCATGCTCTGCGCGAAAAAATCCCGGCGCCTCAATTAGGCGAGCTACCGTATTTGCCTCGCGCTGAACAACGGGACTTATCTGCTTATATTGATCTTTCCGCAATTAGACAGTCATTTTAACCGGTGCCCGGCTTTCCCGCACCAAGGGGGAACGATCCCCCTTAGATCATTCTCCTGACTGGGCATAACGCCTGATGTGATGATGAGAAATCAGGGCATTACCGGGCGACCGGAACGACGGTCAAGGCAACGTGACGAACTGGGTTCCCAGTACGCGTTGAAGTTAGCGCTGGCTTTGCATTTCTCTTCAAGCGCCTGCGCCATATCAGCTTTGTCGAAATCTCTGTCTGCCTTATCGACCCGTTTTTCGAGATGTTTGTTGACCTTATTACGCAACGTGCGTGTTTCGTTCCAATCCTCGCTGCTCTGGCGAGCGGCTTCTTTAGATAATGCACTGTTGCCATTATCAATCACAATGTGCTGTGCCGCCTGTGCTGATGACAAGAGACTCAAGCCAAACAGCGACGATACAATAAGAAGTAAATTACGTGTTTTTTTCTGCATGTTTCACCCAGATAGGAATTACTGTAAATATGAAAACAGTGTTGGCATATCCAAACGCTCATTACGGTAACGATAGCATCCGCTGACATCAACAAGCTATAGCTGCCAACCGTTCAGTTATTCGTCCCTGAATCCGCGATTTCGGCAAGATGCTGAATATTGAACAAAACACTTAGATAAACAGCGTGTTATTCGTCTCGATTAACCTTCAGACCACCGTAAGTCTGGCTTACCGGCATCATTTCCAGGGTGTTGATATTGACATGGGACGGCAGTGTTGCCACCCAGAACACCGCTTCCGTCACATCCTCAGGCGTCAACGGGTTAGATTTGTCATACGTCTGGTTAACCTTAGCCTCATCCCCTTTAAAGCGCACGGCGGAGAATTCCGTACCGCCGACTAACCCCGGTTCGATGTTAGTCACACGCACCCGCGTCCCGGACAGATCAGTCCGCAACCCCAGACTAAACTGACGCACAAACGCCTTGCTGGCACCATAGACATTTCCGCCGAGATAAGGCCAGTTTCCCGCAGTAGAACCGATATTAATGATATGGCCGACATTGCGCTCCACCATTGCCGGCAGCAACGCCTGAGTCATAAATACCAGCCCTTTATTGTTGGTATCGATCATGGTTTCCCAGTCGTCAACATTGGCTCTGTGAGCCGGCTCCAACCCCAGTGCCAGACCAGCGTTATTCACCAGCACATCAATGTTGCGCCACTCGGCAGGCAGGGCTGCGATGGCCTGTTCAATGGCCTGTCGGTCACGCACATCAAGACAAAGCGTGAAAAGCGCCGCACCAAACTCAGTTTTTAATGCATCAAGACGCTCCTGACGACGCCCTGTGGCGATAACCTGATGACCTTCTTTGATAAACCGCCGGGTAATCGCTTCACCAAAGCCCGCCGTCGCGCCGGTAACGAAAATAATCATGCGTTTTTTCCTCTTTATATTCCTGACTGCAATGCCTGGCAGCGATCTTTCGCTTAAACACAATATTTCGTTTAAACACAATTTCGTTTAAACACAAAATCGCTATAGCGTGCGCCACGTTATCACGAAGATCCTGCCTGTAACACCATAATGAAAATCAGCATATCTCAACGCCGAGGCTATCTCTATGTCAGCGTTGATCTTTTCGGTATGTATCGCAGACCGGATGCCGCGTTGCACTATTTTGCAGGCACCATATCGGGCAGAGATTACGGTTGGCTAAAATAGATTTGTCACAGGTGTTATTGCGCACTAATTTCCTGATTATCTGCCTCAACGGCATCGTACAGCCGCTCCAGAATATCAGGAAATGCTGACTGAACCCGGTTCCAACTAGGTACAAACGGTTTATCACCCGGACTTTCGATGTATGCCTGTCCGGACTGGGTAATGACATCAGCAAACAGTTCTACTGCCGATTCTTCGGTATGACGATCAAAGTGCAATCCATTCATACGTGCATCATGCTCAAACGAGTCGATCATATCCAACGCAGTCCGGTAATACGTCGCTCTCAGTACCCGAAATGAGTCAGTGGTAATGCTGACACCCTGAATCGCCAGTTTACGGTATAACGCTTTGGTGATATCCATCGCCATACGCTGTAGTCCGGAATTGGGATCGTTTTCCGACATGGGCTGATGCTTATGATCATAGTTGTCGGCAATATCCACCTGGCAGATACGGCTGGTTGCCGTCCCCCGATGGATTTCCGACAACATGCCGATTTCCAATCCCCAATCACTCGGAATACGCAGATTACGCAATACGTGGCTGCGCATAGCGAACTCACCGGATAACGGATAGCGGAAACTGCGCATATATTCGAGATAGTCTGAATTACCGTAAACGCTTTGCAACGATTTCAGCAGCGGAAACACCAGCAAGCGCCCAACGCGACCATTTAATTTTCCTTCTGATACCCGTGCATAGTAGCCTTTACAGAAATCGTAGTGGAAATTAGGGTTAGAAATCGGGTAGAGCAGGCGTGCCAGCATAGCGCGATCATAAGTGACAATGTCACAATCATGCAGTGCAATGCACGCAGTACGGCGTGATGCTAAGGTATAACCAACGCAAAACCAGACATTGCGACCTTTGCCTTGTTCCATTGGTGCTAACCCAATGTCCGTCAGTTCCTGGCTGAGCCGAGTCATACGTGGGCCGTCATTCCACAAAATACGATGCCGTTGTGGCAGGCGGGAGAAAAATTGCCGGGCAAACAGAAACTGATCGCGGTCTGCCCGATCAAGACCGATGACAATCTCAGACAAATAAGGCACCTGGGCTAGCATATCGACAATCTTATCTAGCGCCGGTCCTTCCAGCTCAGAGTAAAGGGAAGGGAGGATCAGCCCCATACTACTTTGACCGGAAAATACCTGTAACTCATACTCCAGTTCCTCTATGCTGCGCCGGGTAAGGTTATGAAAGTTGGTGATAATACCATCCTGATAGAATTCACTCATAGCCGCTGTTTCTCCCTTGTCAATCAAGTAACCCGGTCTCATAACGACCGAAAAAATAGGTTATGCCTTCACTCCAGCCAGCCGGGCCGGCAGCCTGGGTATAGTAGATTTCCCTCCCCCCAAAAGGTGACAACGTCACTTTTTTACTGGATGGCCCTTTAATGATTACTGCATAATCCATTGATTCCAAAAAAGAAATATCGTTTGGCCCGTCGCCTAAACCAATAGTGGCCAAGGACCGGCGACTCATCAATTCAATATTTGATTTGATATGTTGTATTAATCGATTTACTGCTGCGCCTTTACTGACGTCTTTATGCATCACGTGAAAAAAACGACCACCTTCGGTCAACGATAATTTCTTTTGGGCCAAACATTTCCTGAACATTTCCAGCGATGCGGTATCTCCTTGCCAGAGCAAGGGTTCTGAGGCAGTACGTTGGCGAGCCAGCGTGGCTTGCTGCAGCGTAAGGCCAGTGACAGCTGCCACAGCGGCATCATCCATATCGGAAAATCCATAGAATGGAAAACCGTATTGCTCGCGTAGTACGTTCAACTGTTGGCATAAATCGGGGTAGGTAAGGGAAATCGGTGAAAGCGATGACTGCAATCCAATCTGCCAGGATGTCGGCAACAGAATATGCGCGCCGTTTTCCGCAATAGCAGGCATTTCCCATAAACCTAAATCCTGCTGCAACGACGTGATTTCTGCCGAAGTTTTACTGGTTGTCATAACAATTGGCACCTGATGGAACAGTAATCGATTAAGACACCGTTGAGCGTCATCCCATTGATAGGTGTCATGATCCAGCAATGAGCCATCAAGATCGGTGAAAATAACCCAATTTTTAGTCAATTCAAGCATTTCGTCTCCTGTAGCTATGCAGATTATTCAGAGTGGGATGCAAGAAAAATTGACATGCGGCTAGATGACAAAGCGTCACTGATTGACTATTTTCATGGAAATTATTTGAGTGCTTTGTTAAGCCTAGGCCTAGATCACCGTTTTCGCAAACTCAGCCAAAACGTGGTCGTTAAAACTCACTAAAACGCAATTACTGTCGAGTCTATGATGCACGGCAAGCAAGTAAGAAGACTCTTAACCAGCCCGGATGCCAGAACCCGCCTGACCTTATCTTGGTTCGCATAATGTATATTATGTTAAATAGTCTTTATTGGTTAACAACTTCATATGTGGTCGTAGTTTTGCTACATATCAATGAGTTATTGATCTTTGCCCTACCTCCTATTTCTTGCAATTGAGAGTACATTAACTTCATATCAATTTAGAACGTTTATGGGGTTATCTGTTCATGTTCGCACTTAGCCAGCTAACTGCAGCGGGCCACAAACGACAGTGGATTCTGATGGACACCAGAACTTGCCTACCTTTGCTGTATCCACTCAGGTATCACATTGACCACTTAAGTTTTCGTTCGCTATCCACTCAATCGGCCTCACTACAGGCCATCAAATACTTTTATGAGTTCTGGCTGAAAAAGTATGGTGTCACATTTTGCTATAGTTTTTACTCATCTGGCCATGACCCGTGTATAGCTATTGACGAGATGTCGGCATTCTCCCACTATCTAGAAAATGGTCGCACATGCCAGTCGAATATATTGGTATTAGCACCTGTAAAAAATGCTGGCACTTTCACTAATGCGGCTCGGTTTCGCGCGATAATTCAGTTCATTTCTTTTTTGATTAACAAGTATATTTCGCCTTTTTATTTAGACGATAGTCCCAAGGCATTGTCACAGCTGTCTTTTCGCTTGCATGCTCGCTTGCACCTTTGCAACGATAGCTATCGTACCATGGTCACAGGAAAACAAAGCCGTACCATCCAGGGATTTCAGAGTATGAATAGCGACATGGTGAGCTGTCTATACAGAATTATCACCCCCTGCTCTGCTCGGAAGTTTAATCCATTAAACCCCTTTCCGTTTGGAAATCTGCAGTTCCGCAATTTTCTCATTGTTCGTTTATTGCTCAATTATGGTTTAAGAATAGGAGAATTATTACTTCTTGAACGCCAATCAATAAAATGCAATATAAAAGGCGACAAGTTTAGCCTTGTCATTACTACGACTGATGGGGAGCGCGACCCCAGAGGATATGCCCCTTCGCTTAAAAATGTCTGGGCAAATAGGGTTTTAGAGTTAGATAAGCAGGATCATGATTTTTTGGTCATTTACATAGAAAAGCTTCGACCAAAAACTGAGCATGATTATATCTTCACATCAATGCATCCTGGTGGGAAACCATTGTCTTACAATTCGGTATATTCTATTTTTTTACAAATTGATTCAAAGTTTAGCAAAGAATTTCCAGAGTATAAGTCATTGAAGTATTTCGACTCGATACAAAAACTGACTCCACATGTTACCAGACATACTTGGGCTTATCTGACTTTGCAAAAGTTGTATTACATGAAACTCATGAAAAGCAGGACAATAAAAAACCACACTGACTTTGATTTTTTTATGAATGGATTGATGGGGGAAGCTAAAAATGAGTTACGTTTGATGGGTGGATGGAGCCAGAAAAGTGAAATGCCTGACATTTATGCAAAGAGATTTCTATCGGAGTTGGCTAACAAGGCTAACATCCATCGCATTGTTCAGGACAATCGAGAACTAAATGATACTCTTAGTTCTTTTTTTGAGGATGTTAATAATGATTATTGATAATAATCATTCAGTCATTGGTGATTCATCATATTCAAAAGACTTTACTAGCACTATCCTTAATATTAAGTTGCCCGATAGGATTTTTCTGGCAACAGCAAGTGATTTTGATGATCGGTATATTGTTAACGATAAAAATCGGTGGGTTTTCTATTTTTCCGGCAGTAGACGTTATCTATCTTTTAAACAAGATGACGTATCTGACAGATTAGCTAAATATATCTGCTTCAAATATGCATCAACAAGAATACCTACTTTTCTCCCTTTTCTATTGTACGATTGGAAGCGTTGTTTACTTTATTCTAAAAGAACTGGAGAATTTTCACTATCAGTATTACGAGATTATTTAAAGA
>NZ_JAAVXH010000002.1:0-217 GCF_012273755.1 Dickeya sp. CFBP 2040 | reverse complement strand
CGCTGAAAGCATCTAAGCGGGAAACTTGCCCCGAGATGAGTCTTCCCTGGGAACGTGATTCCCCGGAAGGGACGTTCGAGACGAGGACGTTGATAGGCTGGGTGTGTAAGCGTAGTGATACGTTGAGCTAACCAGTACTAATGACCCGAGAGGCTTAACCTTACAACACCGAAGGTGTTTTGGAGAGAGAGACGGAAAGTCGAGTCAGCTTGTTCGA
>NZ_JAAVXH010000001.1:0-213 GCF_012273755.1 Dickeya sp. CFBP 2040 | reverse complement strand
TTCAGGGCTCACTGCGCCCAGCGACAGCTTGATCCGATGACTATTGTACCAGCGGATGTAGCCATCCACCTGCTTCATAAAGTCATCCAGCGTTACACCTGACCAGTTGCGACCATAATACATCTCGTTTTTCAGCCGTCCGAAGAACCCTTCGCACGCCGCATTATCCGGAGAGCAACCTTTGCGCGACATAGAGCGCACCAGGCCCGAGGA